>DASWNX010000002.1 GCA_036399055.1 Jatrophihabitans sp. | reverse complement strand
AGGCGGCCACGCCGGACCATCTCCTTTGGCAGTGCCTACCTCACGCCTGCCGCGTCAGCGACCGGCCGGCTCGCCGGCGCCAGCACCGGCTCCTTGACGGTCGGGGTGGCGGGGGCATCGGTGAGCCCGAAGGAGGCTCGGACTGTCGCACGCTCCTGCCACAGGCGATAGACCGCTATGCCGAACACGATCGAGCCGACCAGGTTGGCCAGCGCGTGCCACCAGACCCGGTAGGTCCACAGCCCCGGCCCGACCGGCAGCGTGCCGAACCACGTGGACAGGCCGATCGCCCGGTTGGCGCCCAGCGCGACCGACAGCGTCAACGCCACGTGCTCCAAGCCGTGGATGCCCTGCATCCAGACGCCCATCTTGCCCCACCGATGCGCCTGGGTCTTGCGGGCCCGCGCCGTGATCAGCACGACGCCGGCCAGGCCGGCCAGGAAGATGAAGTTGCCCGTCAGGTGCAGGATCTCCATGCCCAGCGAGGGTTTGGAGGGGTCGATCTGGCCGTAGCCTCTGGCCAGGCTGTCTCCCCAGGCCGTCATCCACGGCTTGGAGTTCGGGTGCGCGATCCAGTAGCCGGCCTGCGCGGCGTGCTCCTGCAGGTGGCCGACCTGGCCTATCAGACCTATCCCGATCACGCCCGCGGCGCCGTGGAACACCCAGGGCCGCACCCTCCTGCGGTTGGCGACGGCCAGGACTGCGACCGCGGCCCACATGGCGCCCGCCCATCCCAGCAGCAGGATGGCGCCGAGGGTGTCCCACGCCGACACCGAATGATGCATGTTGCCCATCGCAGTCCTCCTGGACTCGGTTGAGGCTTGCCTGTGAGGGGCCAAGCCTGCGGTTGGAGAAGATCTCCGGTGGCGAGCGCCAGTCGGCCTGAGTACTAGATACCACTGAGATCTAAAGGTAGTGTCGGGGCAGCGTCTGCCGCGTGGCATCCTCAGTCGTGCCCTGTTCGCGGCGGGCGGCGAGCACGCCTCTGGCCGCCGGGCGCCGTCGGTCGGGTTTGAAGGTTGATACCTCTAGGGGGTACCCTTCAAGGCCCAGTGACCAGCGCCGAAGGGCACCTGTCGTGCAGCATCAGGAGCACCAGCCACAGACCCCCTCCCGGGGGTACTCGACCACCAAGGACGCCCACCTCAAACGGCTGCGCCGGATCGAGGGGCAGGTCCGCGGCCTGCAGCGGATGGTCGAGGCCGACACCTATTGCATCGACGTGCTCACCCAGGTCTCCGCCGCGACCAAGGCGCTGGAGGCGGTGGCCTTGGCCCTGCTGGAGGAGCACCTGAGCCACTGCGTGGCAGGCGCTATCCAGGCCGGCGGCCAAGACGCCGAAGACAAGGTCAAAGAAGCCTCGGCCGCCATCGCCCGCCTCGTGCGCTCCTGAGACCAGCGACTGCCCTCGCGCTGCCGGGAGCCCTGGCAAGGGCGCCGGCTGACATAGGATAAAACCGACAGCAAGGAGAGACATCGTGACGAGCTCGACCTATCAGGTGACAGGCATGACCTGCGGCCACTGCGTCTCGGCGGTCAGCAGCGAACTCAAGGCGATCGACGGGGTCTCCGACGTCGCGGTGGATCTGGACGCGGCCGGCGTCTCCGCGGTCACCGTGACCAGCGCGCAGCCGTTACGCCTGGAGCAGGTGAGCGCCGCGCTCGACGAGGCCGGCGACTACCGCTTGGTCGCAGGCTGACCTTCTCCGTGACTGTCGGACCCCGCCCAACCCGGTCAAGGAGCGAGCTGGCGTGAGCACCGCACCACCTGTGGCCCTCACCGGGCGCGCCATCGAGCTGAACATCGGCGGAATGACGTGCGCGTCCTGCGCGGCGCGGGTGGAGAAGAAGCTGAACAAGCTCAACGGCGTCACCGCGAGCGTCAACTACGCCACCGAAACCGCCAAGGTCCGCTTTCCCGAGAGCCTCACCGAGGCTGATCTGATCGCCACCGTCGAGGCCACCGGCTACACCGCGACCCTGCCGCGGCCGGCTCAGCCGGCCGACGCCGAACCGGAGCGCGACTCCGAAACCGCCCTGCTCCGGCAGCGGCTGCTGGTCTCGGCCGCGCTGGCCACGCCGGTGCTCCTGCTGGCCATGATCCCGTTTCTGCAGTTCAGGTATTGGCAATGGGCCTCGCTGACCCTGGCCGCACCGGTGGCCGTCTGGGGTGGCTGGCCATTTCACCGGGCCGCGTTGACCAATGCCCGGCACCGGGCCGCCAGCATGGACACCCTCATCTCCCTCGGCGTCATCGCCGCGTTCGGGTGGTCGGTGTGGGCGTTGTTCCTCGGCGACGCCGGCATGCCTGGCATGCAGATGGACTTCACGCTGCTTCCGGCTCGTGGCGGCGCCGCTGACGAGCTGTACCTCGAGGTCGCTTCGGTGGTCACGGTGTTCCTGCTCGCCGGGCGGTACTTCGAGGCGCGCGCCAAGCGGCAGTCTGGCGCGGCGCTGCGGGCGCTGCTCGATCTCGGGGCCAAGGACGTCGCGGTGCTGCGTGCCGGCGCCAGTGTGGAGCAGCGGATACCCATCGACCAGCTGGCGGTCGCGGACGTGTTCGTGGTGCGGCCGGGTGAGCAGATCGCCACCGACGGCATCGTCGTCGAGGGCAGTTCGGCGGTGGACGCCTCGTTGCTGACCGGTGAGTCCATGCCGGTCGAGGTCGGCGTCGGCGACGCCGTGGTCGGCGCGACCCTCAACTCCGGCGGCCGGCTGGTGGTTCGCGCCAGCCGGGTCGGCGTCGACACCCAGCTGGCCCAGATCGCTCGCCTGGTCGCCGAGGCCCAGAACGGAAAGGCGCAGGTGCAGCGGCTGGCCGACCGGGTGTCGGCGATCTTCGTGCCGATCGTCATCGGCCTCTCGGCGCTGACCCTGCTGGCCTGGCTGATCTCTGGCGCCGGCTCAGCCACCGCGTTCGCCTGCGCGGTCGCCGTGCTCATCATCGCGTGCCCGTGCGCGCTGGGTCTGGCCACGCCCACCGCGTTGCTGGTCGGCACCGGCCGCGGCGCGCAGCTCGGGATCCTGCTCAGGGGCCCACAGGTGCTGGAGTCCACCCGTCGTGTCGACACGATCGTCATCGACAAGACCGGCACGGTCACCACCGGCCGGATGAGCGTGGCCGAGGTGCACCTGGCGCAGGGCGTCGACGCCGAGCAGGCGCTGCGGCTGGCCGGCGGTCTGGAGGCCGCCTCCGAGCACCCGGTGGCGCGCGCGATCGCCGCGCACGCGGCCGAACGCGCCGGAGCGCCACTGTGCGCGGTGGCCGACTTCGTCAACCACGAGGGGCTGGGAGTGTCTGGCGTCCTGGACGGCCACGCCGTGGCCGTCGGCCGGCGACGCTGGCTGCACGAGCAGGGGATGACCGTGCCCGCGGAGCTGGATGCGGTCGCCGAGCGCGCGCAGAGCCTCGGGCACACCGTGGTCTGGGTCGGGTGGGGCGCCCAGGTGCGAGCTGCCATCGCCGTGGCGGACACCGTCAAGGCGAGTTCGGCCGCCGCCGTGCGCGAGTTCATCGAGCTGGGACTGACGCCGGTGCTGCTGACCGGTGACAACCGCCGGGCCGCCGAGGCGGTCGCCGCCGTTGTCGGCATCAGCGAGGTGATCGCCGAGGTGATGCCGGCCGACAAGGTCGCGGTCGTGCGCGGGCTGCAGCAGCAGGGCAGGACCGTGGCCATGGTCGGCGACGGCGTCAACGACGCCGCCGCGCTGGCGGCAGCCGACCTCGGCCTGGCCATGGGCACCGGCGCTGACGTCGCCATCCGAGCCTCTGACCTGACCTTGGTCCGTGGCGACCTGCGGACCGCGGCCGACGCCATCAGGCTGTCCCGCGCGACGCTCAAGACGATCAGGGCCAACCTGTTCTGGGCATTCGCCTACAACATCGCGGCGCTGCCGCTGGCCGCCTTCGGCCTGCTCAACCCCCTCATCGCCGGCGGGGCGATGGCGGCCAGCTCGGTGTTCGTGGTCTCCAACAGCCTGCGGCTGCGGCGCTTTGACCCCCAGTCCCGTACCGGAACGGCAGCCGGGTGAAGCTGACAGAACTGCGCGGGCGCCGGGTGGCTGTGTGGGGGACCGGCCGTGAGGCGGTCGCGGCCGTCAAGGCGATCGCCCCGATGCAGCCGGCCGAGTTGATCGCGGTGCAGGACCAGGAGACGTTTCTGGCCGGCGGCGCGGGCTGGTCGGAGCTGGCCGACTCGGTGCCGCTGCGCGCCGGCGCCGAGGCCCACGCCGCGATCCTGGACGCCCAGGTGCTGGTGCGCTCGCCGGGTGTGGCCCAGACGCACCCGTGGCTGATCGAGGCCCGCTCCAGGGGCGTGCGGGTCACCGGCGGAACCGCGCTGTGGATGGCCGACAACGCGGCACGAGCCATCGGCGTGACGGGCAGCAAGGGCAAGAGCACCACCGCGACGCTCATCCATCACCTGCTGACGGCGGTGGGCCGGCCCAACGTGCTCGGCGGAAACATCGGAACAGCGGCGCTGGCGCTGCCTGAGGCCGAGCTCTACGTCCTGGAGCTGTCCATGTACCAGTGCGCCGACCTGGAGGACTCACCGCGCACGGCGGTGCTCACCTCGCTCTACCCGGAGCACCTGGACTGGAGCGGCGGCGAGCAGGAGTACTACCGGGACAAGCTCAACCTCGTCGCGCACCGTCCCGAACGGGTGGTGTTCAACTCTCACGATCAACGCCTGACCGCCCAGCTGCACGGGTTCGGCCCTGGCCTGCCGGCTGTCCCGGTGGGCGGTCCGGACAGCTTTCACGTCGCTCCCGGGCCGCGCGGCGAGCCGTGGTTCCACCTCGCCACCGAGCCGCTTTTCCCCCGTGCGGCATTGCCGTTGGTCGGGCGGCACAACGAGAGCAACCTGTGCGTGACCCTGGGAGCGCTGCAATCTGCAGGGGTGGACTGCCTGGCCCAGCGGGACTCGCTGATCGCCGGGCTGAACAGCTTTGCCCCGCTCGCGCACCGGCTCATGCCGATCGAGGACCCGTCCGGGCTCACCTTCGTCGACGACTCGATCTCGACCATTCCAGAGTCGGCGATCCATGCGATCGAGGCCTACGCGCACCGACCTCTGACGGTGATAGTCGGAGGACAGGACCGGGGTTTGGACTACGGACCGCTCCGTGACTTCTTCCAGGCCAAGCAGGTCCTCGCCACCGTCATCGCGATTCCGGACAACGGCCAGCGGATCCTGCAGGCGATCCAGGATGTGCCTACCGTCTCGACGCTCAGCGCCGAGGACCTCCCGGCGGCGGTTCGGCTGGCCCGCCGGCACACCCCGGCCGGCGGTGTGGTGCTGCTGTCACCGGCGGCGCCGAGCTACGGTCGCTTCGACAATTTCGAGCACCGCTCGCGGGTGTTCGCCGAAGCCATCGCCCAGAGCGCGCCAGCCCCAGCCGGCGAGCTTGAGTCACCCGGCTGAGGCCACCAGGGGACTGAGCGCCCGAAGTAGCCCGGTGGACTTGGCCACGAGGTGGCCACCGGGGCTGAGCCTAGGAGCTGACCGGCGCCGCTCCGGTCACGTGGGTCAGCGACGAGAGGAAGCCCTGCGGCGCGAAGCTCGGAGCGCGCCGGTTCAGCACGTCTGACCACGGGGGGAGCGGCCCGTCGATCTCAGAGAGCAGCCGCTGGACCACCACCGCCTCGCGCCACGGCGCCAGCTCGCCGAGCCGGACGACCGCGGCCTGGGACTCCTCTATCTCGCCGACGCACTCGAATGGCTTGTGGCTGCCTATTCCCAGCAGGGCCCGGTAGCCGGGCAGCTGAGCCTCGTCCTCCAGCAGGTTGGCGCCGAATATGGCGACCAGGCGCTCGACGCCGGCGAAAGGCGCCAGCGCCAGGAACACGAAACGGCACTTCGGGCAGTCGCGGCACCAGCGCCGCGTCGCCTGGCGGTCGATGGTGTAGGCGTTATTGCAACTGGTCAGCACGTCGTCATAGGCGGTGCTCTGGCAGAACATTCGAGCGATCTGCATCTCGTTGAGGTGACGCAACAGTGAGAAGTACAACCCGCTCACGGCCAGCCGACTCTGCAGGGCCGCCTGCAGCGCCTGCTCGGCGTCGGCGCTCTTGGACCACTGGTGATTGACCGGCTCACCGAGCCACTGCAGGTTGGGCGAAGACGCCGAGGACTCGTTGGACATCACCACCGGGCCCAGGCCGTGCAGGATGGAGCAGGCCACCGCGATCAAGGAGTTGACGGCGGTCACCGGGACATGACCGTTGTAGACGCCCAGGCGGTTCAACTGGAAGAGGCGCCGGTCCAGCGTGCGGGTCACCTTGAGCAGCTCGAGCCCCGAGGCCCGCACGACGCCTTCGATGATGTGGTTGGGATTGACCGCGAAGGCGACCGGATCACGCCCCGACCGGATCATCGCCTCGGTGCTGACGATCGAGTCCTTCCCGCCGCCGCAGGGAACCAGCGGCCGAGAATCAGCTGAGAACCATGAGGGATCGCCGGGTCGCGTCGAGGTGTCAGGAGCGGGGACCGGCTCGAGGCCGCCTGCGGTGAACCGCGTGCTCAGCACTGCGGGCAGGTCGTTCTGGTAGGCGAATTCGCGCAGGCCGTGCAGGTACACCGCGCGGATGTATGCCAGCTCGGCGGCGGTGAAGGAGGCTGTCGCTCCAAGGTCGATCGTCGCGGGCGCGGCGGCCTTGAAGTAACTGACGCCTGCGACGGCATGCAACAACCGCAGGACGGCGTGAAACGCCTCGCGGCGCACGTGGCTGAGCTCGCCGGGCGGAACGGGGAACAGCAGGCGCTCGGTGAAGGTGATCGGGGGCCCGCTGCCACCGGAGAGCAGGTAGTCCAACGCCACCTCGCCCGATGCGGTGTCGACCCGCAGACCCGCGCAGCTGAACAGGGTGTGATCCAGCGGCGCCGTGTGCTCGGACATCGGGTGATCCGGCGTGCCAGTCACCGCGCCGGACGGCGATTGCGGCTGGCTGCTCATTGGGTCCACTTTACAGGTGAGCCAGTGCCCTCCAGCGGCGTGACCCGCTTGGCCAGCGGCGCCGGCATGGCGAAGAATCCAGGTGCCGCGCCGGGATGAGCTGCCGCGCCGAAGCCAGCCGCCGTGCTGAGGTCAGGCACCGCAGTGACGTCAGGCGCGGGCAGTCAAGGCAGACGCCGCAGTGACGTCAGGCGCGGCAGTGACGTCAGGCGGCGACGTGAGTCGAGGAGTGGTTGTGGGCGTGCAGGTCGGCACCTCCGGATGGAGCTACGCGCACTGGGACGGCGTGCTCTACCCGCCCGGGACCGCGCCTGCCTCGCGGCTGGCGCTCTACACTCGCCAGTTCGCGACCGTCGAGCTCAACGCCAGCTTCTACCGCTGGCCGGCCGACCGGACGTTCGCGAGCTGGCAGGCGCGGCTGCCACCGGGCTTTGAGCTGTCGGTGAAGGCTTCACGGGGCCTGACCCACAGCAAGCGGCTGTACGCCCCGGAGGCATGGGTGGCCCGGATGACGTCGTGCTGGCATCAGCTCGGCGTGCGACGAGGCGTGCTGCTGGTCCAGTTGGCGCCCGGGCACGCTCGCGATGACGCCCGGCTGGAGTACTTCCTGGCGCAGCTGCCCGACTGGATGCGGGTGGCGGTCGAGTTCCGGCACCCGAGCTGGCAGGACGAGGCGGTCTTCGCCCTGCTGGAGCGGCACAGAGCGGCCTACTGCGTGATGAGCGGCGCGAACCTGCCGTGCGTGCTGCGGGCCACCGCCGATTTCGTCTACGTCCGGATGCACGGGCCAGATCACGAGCATCTGTATGGCGGGTCCTACTCCGAGGCCGACCTGGACTGGTGGCGCCAGCGCATCCAGGAATGGGAGGCCGACGGTCGGGACGTCTACGTGTACTTCAACAATGACGGCGCCGGCCATGCCGTCCGCAACGCCGGCGCCCTGCGCCGGCTGCTCGGCCAGTAGCCAGGCTCGAACCGCGCCGGTGAAGCGCTGCAGGCCAAGGCGTGAAGCGCTGCGGGCCAAGGCGTGAAGCGCTGCGGACCAGGGCACTGTGCCGGGCGCCATTTGCCGGCGCCTGGGAGCCCGGGCAGACTCGGGCAGGTGAGCCACCCGAGAAAAGGTCAAGTCATCGTCGTCACCGGCGCCAGCGGCGGAATCGGCCGAGCGAGCGCGGTCGCGTTCGCGGCGCGGGGCGGCACGGTGGCGTTGCTCGCCCGCGGTGAGAAGGGGCTTGCCGGGGCGGCCGCCGACGTCGAGAGAGCCGGCGGGCGTGCGTTGATCGTGCCCACCGACGTCGCCGACGAGGGGCAGGTCTTCGCTGCCGCGGCCCGCGTCGAAGAAGAGGCCGGCCCGATCGACGTCTGGGTCAATTCAGCGTTCACCTCGGTCTTCGCGCCGTTGCACGAGATCACGCCGGAGGAGTTCCGCCGGGTGACCGAGGTCAGTTACCTCGGCTACGTCTATGCCACCATGGCCGCGCTGCGCCACATGAGGCCGCGCGATCGCGGCGTCATCGTCCAGGTGGGCTCGGCTCTGGCCTACCGAGGCATTCCGTTGCAATCGGCCTACTGCGGCGCCAAGCACGCCATCCAGGGATTTCACGAGGCGCTGCGCTGCGAACTGCTCCACGACAAGAGCGGCATCCACGTGAGCATGGTGCAGATGCCCGCGGTCAACACCCCGCAGTTCGGCTGGGTGCTGTCCCGGCTGCCGCGGCAGGCCCAGCCGGTGCCGCCCATCTACCAGCCCGAGTTCGCGGCTCGAGCGGTCCTCTTCGCCGCCGATCACCCCAAGCGGCGTGAGTACTGGGTCGGCTCGTCGACCGTGGGAACGCTGGCGGCCAACGCGCTGGCCCCCGGCCTGCTGGACCGTTATCTGGCGCGAACCGGGTTCTCCTCCCAGCAGACCGAGCGTAGCCAGGACCCCGACGCCCCGGTCAACCTGTGGGAACCTGCCGATGGTCCCGACGGCGACGATTTCGGCGCCCATGGCCGCTTCGACGCCACCTCTCATGATCGAGATCCCCAGCTGTGGGCGTCACATCATCACGGCGTGCTGGCAGCCGGCGCGGCAAGCCTGGCAGCGGCGATAATGCGCCGGCGCCGGCGAGCGCGCTGCGCGTGAGGTGGGCGGCGGCCGATGCGCCGCGGCGTCTGCCGGGGGTAGACACCCCGAGACGCTGGCTGTTTAGCGTGGTCCCTGCTGGTTCAAGGCCCGGAGCGCGTCCCTCCTGTCTATCGGAGTTGGTCAGCTCCTGCCACTTCGGCCCTGCGACTGCCCAAGTTCAGGCCGTCGGGCCCCCGTAAAGCGTTGCCGCCGCAGTGTGAGCCTCACATAGTCGGCCACCAGCTCATCGACCGCGGCTTGGCACTCGGCGCAGCGGGGGCACAGCGACGCCGAGCCCCAGCCCCGGGTCGGCTCGGGAAAGGCGACCCGCGGCGGACGGCCACGTCGGTGGGCTGCCAGGGAGGCCGTCTCCAAGTCGTAGGCGTGTTCCAGCAACCCCGTCCGGGTGCCGCTGCCCTGGTCGAGGTCGGCGCCGCGGTACTCGATGACGACTATGAATGCTCCTAGCACGACGGCTTGCACCCCGTGGTCGGTGTCCGGGCGAGGGCCGGGTCAGCGGCCCTCGCCCGGATCAACCGGCTCTAGCGCTGGTCGCCGCGGATCTCGGTCTGCGGTTCCTCGATCTGCTCCTTGCGGACCTGCTCGGACACCGTCTCCTCGCTGGTGACCGTCTCGGTGGCCAGCCGGACCCGCTCCACCGGAACGGTCTCCTTCTCCACCACCGGGCGCTCGGCGTGCAGGGTCACCTCGTGCTCCTCTTCGGTGAGGTCACCACCTGACATGGCCTTGCCCATGTTCTCCTCGGTGATCGGCTCGCGCTCGATGCGGACCTCCTCGCGACTGACCGGCACCGTCTGGGTGACGTTCTCGGTCACGATGTACTTACGCAGCCGGGCGCGGCCGGTCTCGACGTTCTGGGTCCCGACGCGGACCCGCTCCTCCGACCGGGTCATGGCGTCATCGGTCGTCGGGCCGGAGGTGTCGTGCCCGACCACGCCGGCTTGGTCACCGAGGTCTTGGCGGCCACTCATGTCCTGCTCGATGTAGTCTTGACCGCCGCCGCCCATCATGCCCTGCTCGCCCAGGTAGCCGTTGTAGTACTGGTAGAGCGCCTGCACCTCGGACTCGTCTAGGTGACCGTCGTTCTCGACGTTCGGCGCGTCCTTGACCATGGCCTTGGACACGGCGAGCATCAGGTTCTGGCCCTCGGCGCGTGAGCCGTACAGCGGTGCGAAGGACTCCTTCGTTCCGAACATGCCGGTGCTGACGGTGACCCACTGCGGATCGCCGGTGCTGTCATCGAGGTAGATCTGCCCGATCCGGCCGATCTTGTCACCGCTGCTGTCCACGGCGGTCTGACCGATCATGGACTGCAACTGCTCTGGTGTCATCATGGAAGTGCTCCCTCGTTGGTCTGACCCTGGTGGGCCGAACGCGCGATCCGCAGGTTGCGTCCGCGAGTGGGTTTGCTTCTGCTGGCCAAACCCGTTGTGGTTTCGCGGTGGTGTTTCACCGTGAGACGGGACGCCACCGTCGCCGGTGGTGACCCGAAGCGCTGGGGCCGGAGTGCTGCTGCCCGCTCAGGCGGCCCGGTGGGCTTGCTGGGTGGTGACCGTCAGGTCCAGCCGCACCGGCAGGTCGGGGTCCTCCAGGGCCTGCCGGGCATGCTCGACGGCGTTGGCCTCGATTCGCCGGCGCAGGCCAGGCAGGTCGGCGCTCTCCTCCAACGTGGCGGTGATCACCAGCGTCGGAGCGAGCGGGTCACCGATCAGCCGGGCCCGGGCTGAGTGGACGCCAGGGTAGCCGTCGATCTCAGAGGCGACCGCGCCGGTCAGGGCGGCCGTCGACAGGGTGGTGCGGCCGGCCGAGCGGTCACCGGTGAGCGGCAGGTCACCGGCGCGGTCGGTGGAGAACAGCAGGGCCAGCAACCAGCGCAGCGCCATGAGCGCGAGGATCAGGGCGGCGGCGGCGATCACCGGCCAGAGCCAGTCACCGTGCCGGCCGAAGTAGGCGCCCACCCGGTTGGCCGGCAACTGTCCGTGCTTGGTGACCGAGCCGAGAGCGCCGAACCCCGCCAGCGCGCCGACAGCGCCGGCGGCGATCAGCGAGAGCGCCAGCAGTATGAGCATGGTCCGGTTGGTGCGGTCGGCGTGCATCAGCGGCTCCTGGTGCTCACGTGGACCGACAACGCCGGCGGGTCGGTGAGTTCGAGGGTGTCCAGACGCTGCCGGGCGGCGGTGGTGGCCGGCTCCTGCAGGGTCTCGGCGGTGAACGGCTGCAGGCCGGCGGTGGTCGCCTCGACCTTGACCTTGCGCCGGCTGACCGACACCGACGCGGAGTTGATGCCGTCGACGTCGCTGACAGCCGAGCGGACGGTGGCTGCCACCCCGCGCCGGGTGTAGGCGGCGTCGGTGGTGTCCGAGCGGACGGCGAGCCGGCTCGGCTTGGCGGGCTTGAGCTCAGCGGCCAGCAGCAGCAGGCCGAGGGCTATCAGCGCGATGCAGGCGACCCGGACGCTGCCCTGCTGCCAGGGTGTGCGCTGCGCCCAGTCATACAGGCGCGGCCAGTCCACGGCCGCCGGTCGCCTGCCCAGCCGCTGCGCGATCACCTCGGTCACCACCAGCACGCCTAGGGCGATCAGGGCGAGGCTGAGCAGGGCGGCCAGCAATCTATTGACAAGTCTCATCAGATGGCTCCTGTCCGGCTAGCGCACGCGGCGGGCGGGTCGGCCCAGGTCGGTGACCAGGGCCGAGACGTGAAGGGTCACCTCGGCCACGATCAGGCCGGTCAAGTCCGCCACTCGGGTCCGGACGTGCTCACGCACGGCGGCGGTCACCGCCGGCACCGAGGCCGGCCACCGAACGCTGAGCTCCAGCTTGATCAGCGCGACCGAGCCGTCGACGTGAGCCGAGGCTTTGGGCAGCGAGGTCAGGCTGGTCGGCCGGACGCCGGCGCCTGACAGCGACCGGCCCAGCAGCCGGGGCGCGGCGGCGCCGGCGTCGGGGATCTCCATCGCGGCCCGGGCGGCCAGCTTGGCGACCACCGACTCGCTGAGGGTGATCGTGCCCAGCTCGGTGCGGCCCACACCCGAAGGCGGTGGGGCGCCTGGCGGCCCGGCCGGGCTTTCGGTGACGGCGGTCGCGGTCATCGGCTCGAGCGCCGGTCCGAGACGTAGTGGCTCAGGTCCAGGTCGCCGTCGAGGATCTTGGCCACTACGAAACCGAGCACCGCGAACAGGGCGACGATCAGCATCTGACCGAAGTCGCCGAACGCGAACGCGAATCCCAGTGCCAGGCCGATGAGAACGCCGAGCGTGCTGCGGGTCATGTCTTCTCACAATCTCTGAAGAGTCACCAGCCGCTGCCTACCGGCCGGCTGCTCACCGAACGCGTGGACGGCGCCGCCGCCGGATGCGTCCTAGCGCCGAGGTGACCGCGCTGACCGGCCACCGCTTGTGGGCGATGATCACGATCGGAGGTGCGGAGTCGTCTGTCGGTTCAGACGGAGGTGGGTCGAAACGGCGCAGGCCGGCTAGGAATTCGGCCGGGTCTCCGCCTCGGTCTGGATGGTGGGTCCGGATGAACTCCCGCCGCTGGGCGCGTCGGATGCGTTCACGCTCGTCCACGCCTCCACAGTGCCATCCGCGAGCACCGAGGGGGTAGCAGCGCCTACCGCCCCGGTGGTCGGGGAGGCCAGTGGCGCCTTGGCTTGGCCCGGATCAGCGACGTCAGTCAGCACGACGTCAATGACCCTGCCCCCGCTCAGCGTCGCCAGGACACCGCGTATCTGTTGGGCGATGAGGCCCACCGGCTGGCCCCAGACACCGCGGACGTGCACCTCGATCCGGTTGTCCTCGATCCGGATGCCCGGAACCCGGCGACCGGGAAGGTAGGTCGCGACGCTGCCCAGCCGTCCGCCGTCGAGATCATCCACCGCCGGGCAGCCACGCACGGCCGCTGCCACGGCGTCGACATCGAGCCCGTCCACCAGGACGGCCTCAGCGGGGCTGGTCATGAGACCCGGGCTGGCGCTTCCTGCTGCTGGTCATCGGTGGGCAGGTAGACGTCATCGACGCTGACGTTGACCTCCACGACTTCCAGGCCGGTCATGCGTTCCACCGACTGCTTGACGTTGCGCTGGATGCTCTTGCCGAGGTCAGCGATCGACACGCCGTACTCGACGACGATGTCGAGGTCGATCGCCGCCTGGGTCTCGCCGACCTCGACGCCGACACCTTGGGCGACGTTCGGGCCGGTGCTGCCCGGAATCCGCTCACGCAGCGCCCCGAAGGCGCGTCCGGTGCTGGTGCCCATCCGGTGCACGCCACTCACCTCCCGGCATGCCATTCCGGCAATCTTCTGAACGACATTCTCGGCCACGCTGATCCTGCCCTGATCGGTGTGCAACCGTGGTGGGCTGGCCGGGGAATCGGCGCCGGCAGGAGTGGTGACACTGGTGCTAGTCGGTTTGGTCATCTGAGGGGACTCCCGTGCTGGTCATGCGCGGCCTGGGCGTTGGTCACTGCGCCGCCGGGCCGGCCGAGGAATGCGGGGGCTGTGCAGGGTCCTCGAGTAGTAAGACACCGGCCGGCCGAAAAGATCGCACTTTTGCTCAGCAGCGGGATGATCACCTGGACTCGTCGACAAGAAACCGCCTTGGCGCCGGGGAGTGACCGGGGTGGAACCGGCGGTTACGGTCTAAGTAGGCGTTCGAGCTGTCGGCGTCTCACCACCAGGCGGGGGCGCCCATGAGCCACAGCGAGGCCGACGGCTTCGATGACGGCTACCTCGTGCGCCGGGCGCAAGAGGGGTATCTCGACGCCTACGCCGAACTGGTGAACCGGCACAGCCTGCTGGCCTACCGGGTGGCCCTGCGGATTCTGGGTCACCATCAAGACGCTGAGGACGTCGCCCAGGACGCCCTGGTCACGGCATGGCAGCAGTTGCCCCAATTCCGTGGCGAGTCTGCTTTCTCCACCTGGCTATACCGGATTGTGACCCGGCGAGCCGTCAACCGGATCAACCGGGATCACCGGCACAGCTCGGCCGACGTCCTCGCCGAGCTTGCCGACGACAGCGCTCAGACCGAGATCGCTTTTGAGCGCAACGAGACGGTCGACGCCGTCACCGACGCCATCCAGGCGTTACCACCGGCACAGCGGATCGTTGTGGTGCTGCATCACCTGGAAGGCCTGTCCTACGCCGACGTCGCCACGGTCACCGCCTCCAGTGTCCCCGCGGTGCGTAGTCAGCTCTACCGGGCGCGTCGGGCACTCGGTTCGGCGCTTGCGGAGTGGAGGTGATCCGGGCATGACTGAGCCGTCGCTGGCCCGCCGCCTGCTCGATTCCGCTGATTCCCGACTGGCATGCGGCGCCGACGTCGACGAGCTGCTCGAGCAGGTCGCCGACGGTGACGCCGAGCGGCTGAGCTCCCATCAACGGAACTGCCCGCACTGTCAGGCCGCGATCGCCGAGTTTCAGATGCTGTGGGCGCCGGTTGAGCACTACGCCCGGCAGCCGGTCAGCGTTCCGTCTCGGCTGCGGGCATCGGTGCTCAACCAGGTCGACCGGCTGGTGCGCGACGTGTGGCACACCCTGCAGCTGACCGAGCTCGGGACCGTCCGGGTCGCGGCCCGGGTGGTGGCCGCGGTGGCCCGGGAGACCGCAAGCCAGGTGCCCGGCGTCCGGGTCGCGCTCGGCCGGAGCACTGAGTCCCAGAGCGCGGGATTAGTGGCCAGGGCAACCGCTGGCCACCTGCATCCCCACGCCGCGGTCGGCGTGCTCGGCCGCACCGCGGTGGTGGACCTCGCGCTGGCCGTGAGTCACGGCGAGCCGGTTCATGAGGTGGCACACGAGGTGCGCCGCCGGGTGATTATCGAACTGAAAGAAAACATCGGATTACAGAGCGTGACTGTTAACGTCGTAATAGACGACGTATTGCCTATACCCGTTCCCGCCCCGGCTAAACCGGGTGGCGTGCTTGCTGAAACAGCTGATTAACAAAATGGCGCCGAAGTCAAGACCCGTCACACTCGTGTCGCGAAGTTCTGCCAGGGCCAGATGAGCTGTGAATTCTTGTGCAACGGCTCGCCAGCTAGGTGGTTTGGCTGATGTCCATTACATTGTCGCCAGGCCGTGCGGTCGAGAAACGAGCTGGCATCGGCGATAAGACTCAGATAGGTGCGGATTGCCTTGAGTGACCTCACTGATATGGACAGCGCGCGCTGGTTCGCGGCCCTTGCCCGTGATCTGGCCGAGCAGGCAGGCCGGGACGCCACTGCCTCCCGGGTGCTCGAGCTAATCACCGGCGCCACCGGTTGCTCCTTTGCCGCGATAGCGCAGCTTTCACCGCAAGGCGTTCTGGTCCACAACCACTCCACCGACCGAGAACTGCTCGGCAAGGTCGCCGCTATCTCCAGCGGCACCGGAGAAGGTGTCGCGTGGCAGGCACTGCGCGAGCGCCAGACCGTGCGGATCGAGGATCTGAGCTCAGAGTCCCGGTGGCCGCTGTACACCGCCCGAATGCGCGCTGAGACCCCACTTCGATCTGCTCTGGGGTACTGCCTGATCCTGGACAACCGGGTGCTCGCGGCGATGGCGCTCTTCTCCACCGAGCCGGGCTTCTTCACCGATGCCATCTGCCGCTTCGCCGATGTGTACGCCGACCACGCCGCGATCGCGCTGGCCAGAGTGACCGACCACGAGCGGGCGGAGAACCTCGAGACCGCGCTGCAGAGCAACCGCGAGATCGGCATGGCGGTCGGCATCCTGATGGTCCGCTACGGGCTCACCGACCAGGCCGCTTTCGATCTGCTCCGGGTCACCTCCCAGCACGAGCACCGCAAGCTTCGGGAAATCGCCGCCGAGACGGTGTACAGCGGTGAGCTTCCGCAGCGTGCCGAGCGGGCAGTCCTTCGGTTGGCTTGATCACACACGCCCGGCTAACTGCGGGTGATCGCGTCCATTGTGACGGACGCGATCAAATCGTGGGCGTGGAGCGTTGAACTCCGACGCCAGCCTGCGGTCGGCGCCGCTCAGGGCGGCGACCGCCGCGGGCAAGCCGGTGCGGCTGGTGTGGGTCAACGAGATCGGTGGCCACACCTTCGAGGTCGGCGAAGGCGCGAGGCGGCACTTCGTCAAATGGACGCCGGTGAGCAGCGGCGTCGACCTCGACCGCGAGGCGCTCAGGCTGCGCTGGGCCGGCCGGTTCACCGCGGCGCCCATGGTGCTGGACCAGGGCCAGGACGCGGCTGGCTCGTGGCTGATCACCGCCGCGCTACCGGGTGAGAACGCCGTCTCAGACCGCTGGTTGGCCGACCCTGCGGGTGCCGTCGAAGCCATCGGAGCTGGGCTGAGGGCACTGCACGTCGCGCTGCCGGTAGCCGACTGCCCGTTCTCCTGGTCGGTGCGCGACCGGGTCGCCGCCGCTCAGCGCCGAGCGCATTCTGTCCCCCCCGGTCCGCCCCTCGGCCGTTCCCGCCTCGATGCCCACCCGAGCGGTCGGTCAGCTGAACCCCGCCCGCTGGCATCCGGAGCACCAGCGGTTGAGCGTCGAGCAGGCGCTGGCCGCGCTGGCGCTTCCGCCGGCGATCGACCACCTGGTGGTCTGCCATGGCGATGCGTGCGCTCCCAACACCCTGGTGAGCGCGCAGGGAAGGTGGACCGGTCACGTCGATTTCGGCTCGCTCGGGGTCGCTGACCGGTGGGCCGATCTGGCGATCGCGACCTGGAGCGCCGATTGGAACTACGGCCCCGGCTGGTCGGATCGGCTGCTGGCGGCCTACGGCGTCGAGGCTGACCCGGTCCGGATGCGGTACTACCGGCTGTTGTGGGACCTGGGCCCCTGATCGGCTCGGTCGCAGTCGGTCGCAGTCGGTCGCAGTCGGTCGCAGTCGAGGCAGCGAGCCCGCATCACACCGGACGGCCGAGCCGGGGTCAGCTCAACGCTCAGCCACCGTGACGGGCCTGCCGAACTGGGCCCGGACGCCGGGTGACCACAACGCCCGCAGCCGGTCACCGGCGGGAACGACTCCAGAGGCAGCCAGCAGGTCATCGCGCAGCTGCACGACCTCGGCCTCGTGCAGCGGCCACGGGCCATGGGCGTTCGGCACCCAGCGGGTGCGCCCGCCGATCCGGGCGTGCAGGCCCCACCGGGCGGTGAGCCACTGCTCCAGTTGAGTCGGCTCGACCGGCGCCCCCACTCCGACCGTCAGGGTGCTGGCAAGCCCGCGCTGGGGCCACCGGCGCCGCGACTCATAGCGCCAGTCGCCGCCCGCCTGCTGCCGCACCCGCATCCGCGACCAGGTGTAGGGCACGCCGAACAGCAGCCGGGCGATCGGCACGATCGCCAGCCGCGCGGTGTCCAGCGAGCAGAAGACGACGCCGTGCCGGCCGGCCCCGTCCACCGAGTAGAGCCGGATGTTGGTCTCGGCGAAGGAGCCGAAGTAGGGAATCGGGCCGAGCCGGCCGATCCTGACGCCGAGCAATTGAAAGGGAACCAGGCCGACATAGGTGCGGCCTTCGACGACATCGGGCCGGCAGCCGGGCGGAAACAGCCCTGCGACCGTCGCTGGTTCGACCGGCCAATGCACAAAGGTGACGTTGCGCCAGTGCTGGTCGAAGACGATCGGGGGCCGCAACGGCGCTGCGACCCGGTCGAACTCCCATTCGGTCATGACCTCAGTGTCCGCCGTCGTGACCGCAGGGCGGTGACCGGCGGCTGGACGGGGCCGCGAGCCGGTGGGCGACTTGGCAGGGTCGAACATATGTTCGATACTTGGCGGATGTCTCCCCGGGTGGTGGTCCAGCTGGTGCGTGAGCTGGCCGATCTGCATGCCTGGGGCCGGAGCGAGGGCAGCTGGTGGGGCCTGGTCTCCTGGCGGACCTTCGGCAGCTTCGCCGATGGTGTCAACGGCTACCTGCACACCTCGGCGTGGGTGCCGGCCCGGCTGCTGGAACCCTCCGCTGATCCTGACGCGATCCAGGAGTACCAGACGGTGCAGCGCTTCGACCTGCCCGAGGACCGCTCGGCCTGGCCCCGCCCGGCTGGCAGCCCCGGGCGCCGCTGGCGGCACTGCGGTCCGCTGCAAGCGCCGCCGCCGCCCGCGCCGGAGATCACCCCGCTGATCGGCGGGACCGGCCTGCCGGCGACGCGGCAGCCGCCAGCCGGCTGAGCCGCGGCTACCCGAGGCCGTGGTTGACGGCCAAGATGCTGACATCGACGGCGGCTGCGGCCATCGTCGCCAGGAACGCGCCCTGACCGCGCGGGCGCCTCACGGCGCAGCCGAGGGCGACCAGCGCCAGCGCCAGCACCGCCGCCGTCCCGACCGCCGTCAGCGCCGGATTCCGAAAGCCGACCCGCACGTCGATGATGCCGGCCGCGATCAGCAGCGCCGCGATCGCCGCGAGCACCGAGCCCCTGGCGCCCAGCCGCTGCGGCAGCCCCAGCACCCCGGCCGCCAGGTCGTCCTGCAGATCTGGCAGCACGTTGCCGAAGTGCGCGGCCACCCCGACCAGGCCGGCGGCCAGCATCGTCCAGGCCGGCGCCATCTGCGCCTGCGGGCTCGCCGAAGTCGCGATCGCCGGCAGCGCCGCGAACGCGACGAAGTAGGCCAGCGCCGACCAGGGCGTGGCCTTCAGGCCCAGGTTGTAAGCCCAGCCGCCGGCCACCGTGACACCGTGCAGGGCAGCCGCGCGCCAGCCCAGCGCCAGCGACAGCAGCACCGCCAAGACAACAGCGACGCCGAGGGCGATCCTGACCTGGTGGGCCAGCTCGGGCTCGAGCGCCAACGGCTTGTCCCGCCGGCCGGCCGCGCTGTCGCGCCGGGCGTCGATCAGGTCGTTGGACCAGCCGATGGTCAGCTGGCCGGCCAGCACTGCCGCCGCGCCCAGCAGGCACACCGCCGGCGGCTTGCCCGCCACGGCGAACAGGGCCGCCGACAAGGCCGTGACCGCCACGCACGGGACCGGATGACTGGTGCGGATGAGAACCGAGGGGCGGGCCAGCACGGGCCTGAGCATAGGGGTGGCGCTCGGGGCGGCGCTCGACTGGACAGACATAAGCTGGGGGAATGACCACCATCGCCGGCGTCCGGGGCGTGCTACCCGAGCACCGCTACAGCCAGCAGGACATCACCGAGGCGATTGCCGACTGGTGCCTGACCTCAGACCGCGAGCGGGCGCTGCTACGCCGGTTGCACCAGAACGCTCAAGTGCGGACACGGCACACCGCGGTGCCGTTGGAGCGCTACCGGGAGCTGGTGGACTTCGGCGCGTCCAACGACGTCTTCATCGAGCAGGGCACCGCGCTGGGCGCCCGAGCGGTGAGCGAGGCGCTGGCTGCCGCCGGCCTGGACGCCGCCGACGTCGACCTGATCCTGTTCACCACCGTCACCGGAGTGCTCGCCCCGTCGCTGGACGCGCTGATCGCGCCGATCGTGGGACTGCGCCCGGACGTCAAGAGGATCCCGGTCTTCGGACTGGGATGTGTCGCCGGCGCGGCCGGCATAGCGCGGGTGCACGACTACCTGAAATCCCATCCCGACGAGGTGGCCGTCCTGCTGTCGGTGGAGTTGTGCTCGCTCACCTTGCAACCGCAGGACCGCTCGGCTGCCAACATGGTGGCCACCGGGCTGTTCGGCGACGGCGCCGCGGCGGTGGTGCTGGTCGGCGCCCAGCGGGCCGAGCAGCTGGGCATCGCCGAGTCGATGCCCACGGTGCTGGACTCGCGCTCGCATCTGTATCCCCACACCGAGCGCGTCATGGGCTGGGACGTCGGCTCCGACGGCCTCAAGATCGTGCTGGACGCCGAGATCCCGACGCTGGTGGAGAAGTACCTGGCCGGTGACCTGTCGCTATTGCTGGACGCCCACCAGCTGCACAGCAGCGAGGTGGCGGGCTGGGTCTGCCATCCGGGTGGCCCCAGAGTGATCGAAGCGATCCAGCGGACCCTGGGCCTGGATCAGGGTGAGCTGGAGTTGACCTGGCGCTCGCTGGCCGCGATCGGCAACCTGTCCTCCTCCTCGGTGCTGCACGTGCTCGCCGACACCGTCGCCAGCCGTAGCTTCGAGCCGGGCAGCCCCGGCGTGCTGATGGCGATGGGCCCAGGTTTCTGCTCGGAGCTGGTGCTGCTTCGATGGTGAGCTCGGAGACCGCCTACACCGCGCTGATCCTGCTGGTGGCGATCGAGCGGCTGGCCGAACTGGTGGTCTCCAACCGCAACCTGCGCTGGAGCCGGCAGCACGGCGGCATCGAGACCGGCGCCGGGCACTATCCGACCATGGTGCTGCTGCACAGCGCGCTGCTGCTGGGCTGCCTCGCCGAGGTGTGGCTGCTGGACCGGCCGTTCACGCCGCTGCTGGGTTGGCCGATGCTGGCCCTGGTCCTCGCCGCCCAGGCTCTTCGCTGGTGGTGCATCAGCACCCTGGGACAGCAGTGGAACACCCGGATCGTCGTGATCCCCGGCGCCGGCCGGGTCGATTCAGGGCCGTACCGCCACTTGCGGCACCCCAACTACGTCGCTGTGGTGCTTGAGGGAATCGCGCTGCCGCTGACGCACACCGCCTGGCTCACGGCGGTGGTCTTCTCCGCGCTGAACGCCGCGCTGCTCAGCGTCCGCATCCGCAGCGAGGCCGCCGCGCTGACGATGCTCGGCCGGACGTGATCGACGTCCTGATCGCCGGCGGCGGCCCGGTCGGCCTGGCCACCGCGCTCTACGCCCACCGCGCCGGTCTGAATGTCGTGGTGCTGGAGCCGCGCGCGTCGCCGATCGACAAGGCCTGCGGCGAGGGCTTGATGCCCGCGGCGCTACAGGCGCTGGCCGAGTTGGGGCTCGATCCGCCCGGCCGACCGTTGCGCGGGGTGCGCTACATCGACGACTCGCACTCGGCGCAGGCGTTGTTTCCAGGCGCCGCCGGTCGCGGCGTTCGCCGGACCGCCCTGCAGTCCTGCCTGCGCGAGGCGGTCCAGAGGCGGGGGATCACGGTGCGAGAGGCGTCGCTGACCGAGCTGCGCCAGGACGAGTGGTGCGTGCGCGCCGCTGGGCTGACGGCCCGGTACCTGGTCGGCGCCGACGGCCTGCACTCGACAGTGCGCAGGCTGGCGGCGCTGGACCTCCCGGCCAGGTCGCCAGCTCGCTGGGGTTTGCGCAGGCACTACCGGATCGAGCCGTGGTCGGATCTGGTCGAGGTGCACTGGTCGGCGTCGGCGGAGGCCTACCTGACTCCTGTCGCACACGATCAAATCGGAGTCGCCATACTCAGTGGCGATCGGGCGCCGTTCGACGACCAGCTGGCCCAGTTCCCCGAACTGGAGCGACGGCTCTCAGCGGTGACCGGATCCAGGGTGCTGGGCGCCGGTCCGCTGCGGCAGCGAACCCGGTCCCGGGTGGCCGGCCGGATCCTGCTGGTGGGCGACGCCGCCGGCTACGTCGACGCGCTGACCGGTGAGGGGATCACGGTAGGCCTGTCGGCGGCCCGGCTGGTGGCCGGCTGTCTGGCAGCCGACCGGCCGGCCGACTACGAACGGCTGTGGTCACGCAGCTCCCGCCGCTACCGGGCACTCACCAGCGGCCTGCTCTGGGCAGCCCGCCGGCCGGTGCTGCGCCGCGGCGTCGTCGCGACTGCCGCCGTCGTGCCGAAGGCCTTCGAGCTGGTGGTCGGCCAGCTCGCCCGCTGACCAGCGGGCAGCGCTCGCGGCCAGGCGCCGGCCGCGAGGATGGTGATAGGTTTTTCATGGCTGAACGCCCAGCCGGTCCGGACAGCGACCGAGCACGTGGGCGGCGACGACATCGGCCACACCCTTGCTCGCTCGCCCGCCCGGCGCAGTGACGAGTCCTCGGTGTCTTCGACATCGACAACTCGGTGTCTTCGACATCGACAAGGAGTTCCAGGTGGACGAGCAACGCGATGTGATCGAGATCCTGAGCCATGACCATCGAGAGGTCGAGCAGATGTTCGCCGAGCTCGACAGCCTGCGCGACGCCGTGGACGCGCAGTCCGGCGCCAGGCGCAAGGACGTCGCCGAGCAGGTGGTCATCGAGCTGGTGAGGCACGCGGTGGCCGAGGAGGCCGTGGTCTATCCCAAGGTCAAGGAGAAGGTCAGCGAGGCCGAGGCCGAACACGCCAAGCAGGAGCACGCCGAGGCCGAGGCGACCATGAAGCGGCTGGAGAAGCTCAGCCCGCAGGATCCGGGCTTCGAGGCTGAGCTGCAGACCCTGATGACCGAGATCCGCGAGCATGTGGCCGAGGAGGAGAACCAGATGTTCCCGCACATGCGCTCGATCTTCAGCCAGCAGGAGCTGGTGAAGATGGGTCAGCAGGTCGAGGCGGTGAAGAAGATCGCCCCGACCAGGCCGCATCCCAGCGCGCCCGATCAACCCCCGGCAAACCTGATGATCGGCCCGGTCGCCGGCTTGTTCGACCGGTTACGCGACGCCGTCAGCCACCGCGGAACCGACTAGCGCGCTCAGGCCGGTCCGGCCGTCAGGCGCTAGTGCGAGTCCGGCTCACCCAAACCTTGCTCGGGCTGGTCCTGCTCGGACTGCTCGGCGGGTTCGCCGGCGCCAGGATGCAGGCCGGGCTGAGGCTCCTCGGGCGGGTTGGTCCCGGGGCGGCCACGCTCAGGGGCTTGCTCGTCCTGGCCGAGGACACCTTCGCTGACGCTCTGCGAGATCTCTGACATCTGCTCTGCTCCTCCGTGCTGTGGCGAGTTCTTCCCGTCGCCGCCGTAGGGTTTTCTTCCTACCACGACCCGGGCGTCGTCCCCGCGCCGGCAAGCCCTGTCGCCGGGGCGGCGCCGGACTGCTCACCTGATGAGAGGAATCCACCATGGCATTCAACCCGCGGACGGCGATCGTCACCGCCTCTGACTCCGGCATCGGCAAGGCGACCGCGGTGGCGCTGGCCCGGGCCGGCATGGACGTCGGCATCACCTGGCATACCGACGCCGAGGGCGCGGAGCAGACCGCCGAGGAGGTGCGCTCGCTGGGGCGGCGCGCGGTGGTGGCCCAGCTCGACACCACCGAGCTGCCCGGTTGCGGGGACGTGATCGACAGCCTGGCCGACGAGCTGGGCGGGCTGGACGTCTTCGTCAACAACGCCGGCACCGGAGACAACGCCCCGCTGCTGGAGATGGAGTACCAGCAGTGGCGTCACACCGTGGCCACCGACCTTGACGGGGCTTTCGTCTGCCTGCAGCGGGCAGCCCGCCGGATGGTCAGCGCGGGTCAGGGCGGCCGGCTGATCGCGGTGACCAGCGTGCACGAGCACCAGCCCAGGGTCGGCTCCAGCGCCTACGACGCGGCCAAGCATGGCCTCGGCGGTCTGATGAAGACGATCGCCCTGGAGCTGGGCTCCTACGGCATCACCGCCAACTCGGTGGCTCCGGGTGAGATCGCCACCCCGATGACCGGGCAGGAAGACCAGGACCCGCACTCACAGCACCGTCCCGGGGTGCCGCTGGGGCGTCCGGGCGACGCCCGCGAGATAGCCGCGGTCATCGCTTTCCTGGCCTCGGCCGATGCCGGCTACGTGACCGGGGCGTCCTGGGTGGTCGACGGCGGGATGCTGCAGATGGGCCCGCAGGCCGGGTCACACCTCACCAGCGATGACTGGCGCAACGGCTGAGCGGGCTGGGCCGGGCCCGGCCTCAACGGCTCAGGGCCGGGCTCACTCCTTGCTCTGCGCGGCGCTGTAACCGAACTGCAGAAAGTCCGAGACTGCGACGACGGCGAAGGTGGAAGCCACCAGCCGGGCTGCCCGGGGCGCGAAGACCAGGCCGGCGCCGAACATGGTGGCGACCCACTGGGCCAGGCAGAACGGACAGGTCAGCAACTCACCGACCGCATGGCGCAGATGCGAGTCGGTGCGAGCCTCCTCGTGCAGCTCGGCCGGGCCCTGCAGGCCGCCGTACGTGGTGAACGGCGCCCGGACCGGGCTGACGACCGCGTCCTTGGAGATGGTCCGGGTCACCCGATGGGTGGCGATCCCGAACAGCGTGACGTCCCATGGCGTGATCTGCTTCGGCGCGGTGAAGCCAAGCCGGCGTCCCAGCAGCGTCAGGCCGGTCACCGCGCCCGCGTAGACGCCCATGGCGGCGAGGTAGCCGCTGAGCGGGCGGTCCTCGCCTTGTCGATAGGTCGCGGCCTCGCGCTGGGCCCAATGCTTGATAACGCTGGCGTTGGTCATGGTGAACTCCGGTATGTGGGTGCTGCTAGCTCATGCGGACGGGTCGGTGGCGGTCAGCGCGGTCTCAGGAGCTCTCGCGGCTGACGAGCTTGTTGAACCGGCTGGTCTGGCCGTCAGAGGTCTTCTCCTGATAGACGAAAGCCAGGCCGCGATCGTCGAAGACCTCGAAGAACTGGTCCCAGTCGGCGTCTTCGAGGCTGTCCTCGGACGCGTCGAACTCGATGCGCAGCACGCCGCCGCCCTTGCCCGAGTCCTCGGTTCCCGACACCGTCGCCGGCCGGCCGCCACGAGCCTGCGCCCAGGCCCGGATCACCTCATGGTCGGTGGTGGTGTAGCTGGCGGCGGTGGTCTGGCTCTTGGTGTTGCGACTGACCTCGTCCACCGCGTCGGCCTCCTGCGCTGCCTGCGATGCGTGGCCGTCCTGCTTGTCGGTCATGACGGTGGGTCCTTTCGTGCGCGCTGCCGCCAGCAGCCCGACCGTAAGGGCCAGGGGCATGCGCTGGTGGACTGGGCGGTGACTGAGACCGGCGGCTGAGCGATAGCCAGCCGCGAGTGGCGGCTCTCACTTGAGCCGTGGCTCCATTAAAGCATCTTCGCTTAGGCGCGACAGGCCCTGTACGCCGGCCTGTCGGCCATCGGTCAGCACGGAACGGGCAGGGCTGGAGTCCGCTCGCGCAGGGGTCCTGCGCCGTAGTCGTCAAGTGTCTTCATATTTGGTCGATGTGATCTTGTGATCGAAAAAGACGACTAATGGCGTAAGAGACAGAAGGGGCATAGCTGTGCGATCAGGTTCGCTCCGGCAACCGGTCGGCAAGGCACGGTGGCTGCCGTGGCTGCCGTGGCTGGCCGGACTGGCGATGGCCCTGGCCGTCCTTGCCCTGAGCGTGTTCGCCGCACGGCTGTTGCGCCACCCGTCGCTGGCCTCCAGCGCCTGGTGGCCGGCGGCCGGTTTGTCGCTGGCGGTGCTGGCCCGCTCACCCCGGCGCTGGTGGCCGCATCTGCTCGTGGGCGTGGCTCTCAGCAGCGCGCTCGGCAGGCTCCTGGTAGGCACCTCGATGCTGGCCAGCGCGTGGTACGCGGTGGCCAGCGTGCTCGAGTGCGCGGTCGCCGCCCGGTTCCTGGCCAGCGGCGTGGCACACCGATCCAGGCCGCTGTCCAGCGTCGCCGACGGGATCAGGTTGATCGTGGGCGCCGTGCTCGGGGTCAGCGCCGCGGCGTTGGCAGTCGCCCTGCGTTACGTGTCGGCCGGCCTGCCGTGGGCGGCCGGAACCGGCGGCTACGTGCTGAGCCACGGGCTGGGGCTGATCCTGCTCACCCCGTTGCTGCTGGCGCCTAGCCGCCGGACGGTCTGGGCCGAGTTCGGGCACGGCCGGCGCAATGCGGAATGGATCGTGCAGCTCGCCCTGGTCACCGGCGCCGCGTGCTGGATCTTCACCCCCGCGCACACCATCGGCCAGGCGTTCCTGGTGCTGCCGCCGCTGGTGTGGGGCGCGGCCCGGTTGGGCGCGTTGCGGGCGATGATCTCGGCGCTGGTGGCCGCGGTGCTGGCCACCATCGGCACCCTGAGCGGCCACGGCACGCTGAGCTCGATCAGCGACGTGCAGCAACGGCAGTGGGTGTTGCAGGCCCTGCTGGCGGTGATCTGCCTGGCGACGCTGATCCTGGTCCTGAGCGGCCAGGTCCGCGATGGCGCGCTGGCTGCCGCGGCCGAGCGCGAGGACGCGCTGGCCGAAGCGCAGCGGCTGGCGACGCTGGGCTCCTGGACGTGGGACCTGAGCTCGTCAGAGATGGCCTGGTCAACCGAGATGTACCGGATCTTCGGGGTTGTGCCAGGAGTGTTCCAGCCCAGTCTGCAGAACTGGATGTCGCTGGTGCAGCCCGCGGACCGGCCCGGCTTGACGGCCGCGGTGGGGACGGCCCTGGCCGAGCACAAGCCCTATGAGCTCGAGTTCGCGATCGAGCCGCCGGGCCAACCGGTACGGGTCGTGCACGGCCGGGGCAGGGTGCAGGTCGATGAGAACGGCACGCCGGTCCGGATGAGCGGCACCGCCCATGACATCACCGAAGCCCGGCGCTCGGCGCACGAGCTGGCGACCGCCCGGGACCTCTACCGCGGGGTGCTGGCCGCCGCCAGCGGCATGTCGATCATCGGCACCGATCCGCTGGGCCAGATCACGGTGTTCAACACAGGCGCGCAGAAGATGCTCGGTTACACCGAGGAGCAGATGCTGGGCAACAGCCCGATCGTGCTGCACGATCCGGCCGAGGTGGCGCAGCGGGCCGCCGAACTCGGCGTCGAGGCGGACTTCCGGCTGTTCACCCGAGACGCCGGCGCCGAGCATCCCGAGAGCCGTCAGTGGACCTACCTGACCAGCTCGGGACGCCGGCTGCAGGTGCAGCTGACTGTCACCGCGATGACCGCCCCGGACGGCTCGCTCAGCGGTTACATCGGGGTGGCCAGCGACGTCACCAGCCAACGGCAGGCCGAGTTGGCGCTGCGCGAGAGCGAGCAGCGCTTCAGGCTGGCCTTCGACGCGGCGTCGGTGGGGATGTGCATGGTGTCGCTGGACCCGGCGACAGCCGGCCAGCTGCTGCGCGCCAACCAGGCGATGTGCGACTTCACCGGCTTCCCCGAGGCGCGGCTGCTGACGCTGGACGTGGTGAGCCTGTCCGTCCCGCAGGACGCGGCCGCGACCAGTGCCGCGTTGCAGGCCATGGTCGGGGGTGGGGTCACCCAGTTACAGCGTGAGACGCTCTACCGCCATGCCGACGGCAGCGACGTGTGGGGGCTGCTCTCGACCTCGACCGTGACCCCTGCCGATGGCAGCGCGCCTTACGCCATCTCCCTGGTCGAGGACATCACCGCACGCAAGCGCGCCGAGGCAGCGCTCACCTATCAGGCGCTGCACGACGGGCTGACCGGCCTGGCCAACCGGAGCCTGCTGCTGGACAGGCTGGAGCACGCCCTGGCTGCCCAGGGCCGTTCGAGCCGAGAGGTCGGGGTGGCCTATCTCGACCTGGACGGTTTCAAGCAGGTCAATGACGGCGCCGGGCACGCCGCCGGCGACGAGCTGCTCATCCAGGTCGCCGACCGGCTGCGGAGCTCGGTGCGTCCTGGCGACACCGTCGGCCGGCTCGGTGGCGACGAGTTCGCGATCCTCTGCACCGACCTCGGCGACGGCAAGGACCTCAGCGCCGTCGCCGACCGGGTGCTCAAGGCCCTTCGTGAGCCGTTCCTGCTGCCTTCGGGCACCTTCACCATCAGCGCCAGCATCGGCCTGGCCCTGGCCAACGCGCAGGCCACCGGCGAGCAGTTGCTGGCCACCGCCGACACGGCCATGTACACGGCCAAACGGGCCGGCCGGGATCGGATCACGGTGACCGACCCGCAGCAACAGGCCCGGGTCGTGCGCAGCAACAGGCTGCGTCCGCAACTGGAAACGGCGTTGAGCGCCGACGAGTTGGTGATGTACGGCCAACCAGTGCTGGACCTGCGATCGGGCGAGGTGGTCGCGGTGGAGACCCTGCTGCGCTGGAACCACCCTCGTCGGGGATTGCTCGGTCCGGGGGAGTTCCTCGACGTCGCCGAGGCCAGCGCGCTGATGATCCCGATCGGTCGGCGCGCGTTGCGTGAGTCCTGTCGGATGGCTGCCAGCTGGGCAGACCAACTCGGCGTCCGGGCGCCCGACGTGCACGTCAACATCTCAGGACGCCAGCTGGAGACGGGCGACTTCACCCAGGACGTGCTGGCAGCTCTGAGAGACTACGACGTGCCGGCCGACCGGCTGGTGCTGGAGTTGACCGAGACGCACATGCCCCTGATCGCCGACTCGCTGCGCGAGGACCTGAGCGGGTTGCGCGAACTCGGCATCCGAATCGCCATCGACGACCTGGGAACCGGTTACAGCAGTCTCACCCGGATCACCGAGCTGCCGGTGGACATGCTCAAAATCGACCTCCGGTTCATCGCGGGTCTGGGCACCGACTCCAGTTGCACCGCGGTGGTGGCTGCCATCCTGGAGATCGGCAAGACCCTGGGGTTGGCGGTGGTCGCCGAAGGCGTCGAAACCGCCGCCCAAGCCCGATTGCTGACCCAGTACGGCTGCCAGACGGTGCAGGGCTACCTCTACAGCCGGCCGCGACCGGAAGCGGATCTGTCCTTCCACCTCGCCAGCGTCGCGGCCAGCCATCCGCCTCGCGCCGGGCTGGCTCTGCGAGCGCTGGCCTGAACGACGTTGTCCGCCGTGAGCAGTGCGCTCTAGGCTGGCGACCGGGATCGGATGTGCGCGATCCCGGCAGCAGGCGTACCCGCGCACGGAAGCAGCCCGGCCGGCGCCTTGCAGGAGGAGCAGGCATGACGGCGCGTCCATCTCCGGCGAATTTCCCTATGGCGCAAGCGAATTCTTTTCCATCACAGGCGCGGAGGAAGGCCTTCCGGCATGCGGTGGTGACCGGCGGCGCCGGTTTTCTGGGCTCGCACCTGTGTCAGGAGCTGATCGGGTCCGGCGCGGAAGTCACGTGTCTGGACAACTTCCTGACCGGCTTGCCGGACAACCTGGCCCACCTGCGTTCCAGCGACCGCTTTCGGCTGATCAAGTGCGACGTCACCGACTACCTGCACGTGCCCGGTCCGGTCGACCTGGTGCTGCACTTCGCCTCACCGGCCTCGCCCGCGGACTACCTCCGGTTGCCGATCGAGACGATGAAGGTCGGCAGCGTCGGCACCTTGCACGCCCTGGGGTTGGCCAAGGACAAGGGCGCCCGGTTTGTGCTGGCCTCCACGTCAGAGACCTACGGCGACCCGCAGGTGCACCCACAGCCGGAGGATTACTGGGGTCACGTCAATCCGGTGGGCCCGCGCGGCGTCTATGACGAGGCCAAGCGGTTCGCCGAGGCGCTGACGGTGGCGTACCGCACCACCCATGGCGTCGACACCGCGATCGTGCGAATCTTCAACACCTACGGGCCCCGGATGCGCGCTGACGACGGCCGGGCGATCCCGACTTTCATCCAGCAGGCGCTGGCCGGCCAGCCGTTGACTGTGGCCGGCGATGGCAGCCAGACCAGGTCGGTCTGTTTTGTCGATGACACCGTGCGCGGCGTCCTGGCGGTCGCCGCCAGCGACCTCGCCGGGCCGGTCAATGTCGGCAGCCCCGATGAGATGACCATCCTGCGGATCGCCGAACAGATCGTCGCGGTAACGGGTTCGGCCTCGGCCATCCGGTTCGTCGAGTTACCGGTCGACGACCCGCTGGTGCGCCGGCCGGACACCACGTTGATCGAGCGAGAGCTGGGCTGGCGCCCGCGGGTCAGCTGGGACGAGGGCATCCGGCGCACCATCGCGGCCATCGTCGACCAGCGCAGGACCGCTGGTTTCGGGTGAGCGCTGGCGGAGAAGCGCTTCTCTGTCCTAGAGTCGCTTCTAGCTGGGCAGTCAGCTTGCGGCAGCACCTCGATTGGACGTGACCATCGAGCAGCGGTGAACAGCACCGCCCCTTCTTTCGCGGACTTACCTGACCGACCGTGCGCGGCCGCGCTCGCAGATGTGTCGACACCGGCAGGGAATATGCGAATCCTGGGCATCAATGCTCTGTACCACGATCCCGCGGCAGCGCTGATCGTGGACGGCCGGATAGTCGCGGCCGCCGAGGAAGAACGGTTCAGCAGGCGCAAGCACGGAAAGCGCCCGGTGCCGTTCTCGGCGTGGGAACTGCCGGAGCTGTCAGCAGCGTGGTGTCTGGAACAAGCCGGTCTGACCCCCGGTGACCTGGACGCAGTGACCTACTCCTTCGATCCGGCGTTGCATCTGCCTGCGCACCAGCTAGGGGTGTTCGATCCGTGGGACGAGCTTCGGCAGCGCTACGCGCTCGCCGCTCCTGACTTCCTGGCCAGCGCGTTACCGGGGCTGGACCCCTCGCAGGTGCGTTTCGTCGCCCACCATGTCGCGCATGCGGCCTCGGCCGGATTGGCGGCGCCGTTCGACCAGGACTGCGCCGTGCTGGTGCTCGACGGCCGAGGCGAGCGGCACAGCTCGTTAGCAGGCCTGTATTCACAAGGGGAATTGCAGACACTGCACAGCCAGCAGCTGCCGCACTCCTTGGGGCTGCTGTACGAGGACGCGACGGAGCATCTCGGTTTTCTGCGGAGTTCGGACGAGTTCAAGGTGATGGCACTGGCTTCTTACGGCACGCCGCGCTACCTGGAGGATCTGCGTTCGCTGGTGCACGCCCGTCCCGACGGCGGGTTTCACACCAGCGGCGTCGACTGGAATTCCCTTGCCAAGAAACGCCGGCCGGACGAGCCCTGGAGCGCTGAGCACGCCGACCTGGCGGCCAGCCTGCAGGCGGTCGTCGAAGAGGTGCTGCTGGAGCTCGCTCGCTGGCTGCGGATGCGAACCGGCAGCGCCAAGCTCGCGCTGGCCGGCGGCGTCGCGTTGAACTGCGTCGCCAACACCAGGTTGTGGCGTGAGAGCGGGTTCGAGCAGGTGTGGGTGCAACCAGCCGCCGGTGACGCCGGCACCGCGCTGGGCGCCGCGCTGGCCGGCGCGCAGCAGCTGGGTGAGCCGGCCGCCGCGATGACCGGAGCGGATCTGGGCCGGCAGTGGAGCGACGCTGAGATCGAATCGGCGCTGCGAACGGCGAAGTTGCCCTATGACCGGCCTGCCGACATCGCCGAGGCGGCGGCTGAGACGCTGGCCGCCGACGGCATCGTGGCATGGTTTCAGGGGCGCAGCGAGTACGGCCCGCGGGCGCTCGGGCACCGGTCGCTGATGGCGCATCCGGGCCGCGCGGGCAACCTGGAACGGCTCAACGACGTCAAGGGACGCGAGCAGTTCCGCCCGGTGGCGCCGATGGTGCTGGCCTCCCGGGCTGCGGAGCTGTTCCACGGCGGACCGATCCCGTCGCCGTACATGCTGTTCGTCCATCAGGTCGCCGAGAACTGGCGCGAGCGGATCCCGGCTGTGGTGCACGTCGACGGAACGGCCCGCATCCAGACCGTCGACCCGGCCGACGAGCCCCTGGTCGCCCGGTTGCTGGAACGCTTCGCGCACCTCACCGGCCTGCCGGTCGTGGTCAACACCAGCCTCAACACCGCCGGCCGGCCGATGGTCGACTCGCCCCGCGACGCCCTCGAGTGCTTCGGTTCCACCCCGGTGGACCTGCTGGCGATCGGCCCGTTCGCGGTGCGCAGGGCTCAGTTGGGATCACCGCAGTCGGGATCACCGCAGTGACCGCTGGACCGAGCTATGCGCTGGTGATCCCGACCATCGGTCGCCGCTCGCTCTCGGTGTTGCTGAACAGCCTCGCGGACTCGGCCACAGCGACCGGAAGGCCGCTGCCGCCGGTGTTCGTGGTCGATGACCGGCCTGGCCCGGCGGCCGGGCTGAAGCTGCCCGAGCTGAAAGCGGCTGAGCGCCGAGCGGCGGGCTGGTCTGTGACGGTGCTGCGCAGTGGTGGCCGGGGACCGGCCGCGGCTCGCAACGTCGGCTGGCGGGCGTGTGACAGCGACTGGGTGGCGTTTCTGGACGACGACGTGGTGGTGAGCCCGGCCTGGCTTCGTGACCTCGAGCACGACCTGGCCGTGGCGTCGCAGGACCTCGGCGGAACGCAGGGTCAGATCCAGGTGCCGCTGCCGGCTGACCGGCGGCCGCGGGACTCAGAGCGTGGCACCGCGGGTTTGGCCACCGCTGCCTGGATCACCGCCGACATGGCCTACCGTCGGCCCGCGCTGGTGGACTGCGGCGGTTTCGACGAGCGGTTTCCAAGGGCCTTCCGCGAGGACGCCGACCTGGCGCTGCGAATGCTGGACCATGGGTGGCAGCTGCGCCGGGGCAGCCGGCAGACGGCGCATCCGGTGCGGCCGGCAGGCTGGTGGGCCAGCGTGCGCCAGCAACGCGGCAACGCCGATGACGTGCTGATGCGCCGCTTGCACGGCCGGGGCTGGCGCCGCCGTGCCGCCGCGCCGCTGGGCCGGCGTCCCCAACACCTGCTCAGCACGGCAGCTGCCCTGACTTGCCTGACCGCGGCGATGACCGGCCGTCGGCGGCTGGCAGTGCTGGCCGGGCTGGTGTGGGCCGGCGACACCGCCGAGTTCAGCTGGCGCCGAATCGCGCCGGGTCCTCGCGATCTGGCCGAGGTGCTGCGGATGATCAGCACCAGCGTGCTGATCCCACCCGCCGCCAGCTGGTTCTGGCTACGGGCGCTGATCCGCCGCGGCGCCCCAGTCGATCAGGTGAGCGGTGCCCAGCCCGGCTGGCCGGCGGCGGTGCTGGTGGACCGGGACGGCACCCTGGTGCGCGACGTGCCCTACAACGCAGACCCGGCGGCGGTCTCGCCGATGCCCGGGGCTCGTCGGGCGCTGGATCGGTTGCGAGCGGCCGGCATACCCGTGGCGGTGATCACCAATCAGTCCGGCATCGGGCGCGGGCTGCTCACCGCCGCGCAGGTCGAGGCGGTCAACGCTCGGATCGAGACGCTGCTGGGGCCCTTCGACGGCTGGTACGTCTGCCCGCACACCGATGAGGCCGGGTGCGGGTGCCGGAAGCCGGCGCCAGGCCTGATCCGGCAGGCGGCCGCCGAGCTGGGGGTCTCGGCCGCGCGCTGCGTGGTCATCGGCGACATCGGTTCCGACGTCGGGTCCGCGACTGCGGCGGGCGCGGCGTCGATCCTGGTCCCGACCCCGCGGACTCGGCGCGAAGAGGTGGCTGCCGCGCCGCTGCGGGCCGCCGATCTGGCCGGGGCGGTCGATCTCGTACTGGCCGGCCTGCGGTGAGCCGCCGGTTGCTGGTGGCGCGTTTGGACAGCATGGGCGACGTGCTGGTGTGCGGGCCGGCGATCCGGGCGGTGGCCGCCGCGGCGGATCACCTGACGCTGCTCACCGGGCCACTGGGGCAGGCCGCCGGGCGGTTGTTGCCCGGGGTGGACGAGGTGCTGGTGTGGGCCTGCCCGTGGATCCTGAACCCGGCGCCCAGCGTCTCGCCGGCGGAGTTCGCCGAACTCGTCGAGCGGCTGGCCGGCCTGGGCCTGGACGAGGCCGTGATCCTCACCTCGTTCCACCAATCGGCCCTGCCGACCGCGCTGCTACTGCGGTTGGCCGGCGTCCGGAGGATCGTGGCCAGCAGCGAGGACTATCCCGGCTCGCTGCTGGATCTGCGGCTGCCGGTCGCCGAGGACGGGCCCGAGCCCGAGCGCATGCTGGCCACGGTGCGCTCCGCCGGCTTTGAACTTCCGCCCGGTGATCAGGGCAGGCTCGCCGTCCGGCTGCCGTCAGCCGCGGTCTCTGAACACCTCCCTGAGCTGGAATCGCCTTATCTGGTCGTGCATCCGGGTGTCACGGCCGCGGCGCGCGCCTATCCGGCCCCGCTGTGGGCCGAGACCGTCCGGCAGCTGTGCGCGGCAGGCTGGCAGGTGCTGGTGACCGGCTCGGACTCCGAGCGCGAGCTCACGGCCGCCATCGTGGCCCACGCCCTGGCCGGCCTGCCGGACTTCGCGGCCGGTGCGGCGCTGGACCTGGCCGGCCGGTTGGAGCTGGCTGAACTGGCCCGGGTGCTGGCCGGCGCGCAGGCGGTGCTGGTGGCCAACACCGGCCCGGCCCACCTGGCCGCGGCGGTCGGCACGCCGGTGGTCTCACTCTTCTCCCCGGTGGTGCCGGCCACCCGATGGGCGCCGTACGGGGTGCCGGTGGCCCTGCTCGGCGATCAGGACGCGGCCTGTCGCGGCAGCCGCCGGACGACCTGCCCGGTGCCGGGCCACCCCTGCCTCAGCGGGGTGGAACCGGCCACGGTGGTGGACTGCGTCCAGCGGCTCGCCAGACACAAGACGACGACACCCTGGGCGGTGACCGCATGAGGATCCTGCTCTGGCACGTGCACGGCAGCTGGATGACCGCTTTCACGCAAGGAAGCCACGACTACGTCGTTCCGGTGCTGCCCGATCGCGGCCCGGACGGCGTGGGCCGGGCTCGCACCTGGTCGTGGCCGGGCTCGGTCGTCGAACTCGCGCCCGCGAGCCTGCGTGAACAGGACTTCGACGTGGTGCTGCTGCAACGGCCGCACGAGTTGGAACTGGTGCGCCAGTGGCTGGGGCGCGAGCCGGGTGGCGAGCTGCCCGCGGTCTACCTCGAGCACAACACCCCGGACGCCAAACCCTGCACCCAGCGGCATTTTCTCGCCGACCGCTCTGATATCCCGCTGGTCCACGTGACCCAATTCAACAAGCTGTTCTGGGACAATGGGCGCGCGCCGAGCACTGTCATCGAGCACGGCGTCATCGATCCAGGCGCCCGCTACACCGGCGAGTTGAGCCGGGCAGCGCTGGTGGTCAACGAGCCAGGCCGGCGCGGCCGGATCGTCGGAGCGGATCTTGTCGATGAGTTCCTTCCGGTGGCGCCGGTGGACGTCTTCGGAATGCGGGCAAGGCACTTCACCGACGCGCACACTCGCGCCGCCGGCGTGGCGCCGGACCGCCTCGTCGGCTACTCCGATGTCGAGACCCAGGATCAGATGCACACCGAACTGGCCCGGCGGCGGGCCTACCTGCACCTGACCCGATGGACCTCGCTGGGCCTGGCCCTGATCGAGGCGATGCAGCTGGCGATGCCGGTGCTCGCCCTGGCCACCACGGAGGCGGTGGCCGCGGTGCCGCCCGCGGCCGGTGAGATCAGCACCGACGTCGACCGGCTGGTGAGGCGGCTGCGCAGCTTCCTGGCCGAACCGGAACTGGCTCGGGCCTGCGGGCTGGCGGCCCGGGCCGCCGCGCTCGAGCGCTACGGGCTCAAGAGGTTTCTGGCCGACTGGGACGTGCTGCTGGACGGGCTCACCCGATGAGAGAGCAGGCGAGCAGATGAAGATCGCGATGGTCTCAGAGCATGCGAGCCCGCTGGCCTGCCTGGGCGGGGTGGACGCCGGTGGCCAGAACGTGCACGTGGCCGCTCTCTCGGCCGCGCTGGCCCGGCGGGGGCATCAGGTGGTGGTCTACACCCGCAGGGAGGACCCCGACGTGCCGGCGAGCGTGCCGCTGCTGCCGGGCGTGCGGGTCGAGCACCTGAGCGCCGGCCCGGCCGCGGTCCTCGGCAAGGACGAGCTGCTGCCCTTCATGGACAGCTTCGGCGCAGAGCTCGCCGAGCGCTGCCGGCGTCAACGGCCGGATCTGCTGCATGCGCACTTCTGGATGAGCGGGCTGGCTTCGCTGCAGGCCGCGGCTGAGCTGGGCCTGCCGGTGGTGCAGACCTTTCACGCGCTGGGAAAGGTGAAACGGCGCTGGCAGGGCAGCTCGGACACCAGCCCGCCGGAGCGGATCGGCGCCGAGCGGTCGATCGCGCGGGCGGCCGACCTGGTGATCGCCACCTGCACCGACGAGGTCGGTGAGCTGCAGTCGATGGGCGTGCCGCGCGAGCGGATGGAGATCGTGCCCTGCGGAGTGGACCTTGCCCTGTTCACCCCGGCCGGTCGAGCCGCCGGCGGTGACGATGACCGCCCGGCCAGGTTGTTGGTCCTGGGCCGGTTGGTGCCGCGCAAGGGCGTCGCCGACGCGATCAAGGCGCTGGCCCAGGTGCCTGACGCCGAGTTGCTGGTGGTCGGCGGGCCGGCGCCGGATCAGGTGGCTGCCGACCCGGAGTCCCAGCGGTTGCTGGCTGTGGCAGCCGAGCACGGTGTCGGTCACCGACTCCGGCTGCTGGGCCGGCAGCCGCATGCGGAGCTGCCCGAGCTCCTGCGCTCGTGTGACCTGCTGCTGGCCGTGCCCTGGTACGAGCCGTTCGGCATCACACCGCTGGAGGCGATGGCGGCCGGCCTGCCGGTGGTCGCCACGGCGGTCGGCGGGTTGCGTGACACCGTGCTCGACGGCGTCACCGGCCGGCTGCTGCCGCCGCGGCGTCCGGACCTGCTGGCCCGGGCTGTGAACGAGTTGCTCGCCGACCGGCCCCGGCGGCTGGCGATGGCCCAGGCCGGCCGGGAGCGGGTGCTGGCCCGCTACGGCTGGAGCACGGTCGCTCAACAGACCGAGACGTGCTACCGCGGCGTGCTGGCCCGGCGACGAGTGGCAGACCGGCTGGCCCGACCGGCGCCAGCCGGCCGATTGTCCGACGTGACGGCGGAGGTGGCGCGATGACCGAACTGCTGACTGACCCGCCCAGGCGGTTGGCGATGGCCCATGTCCAGGCGCTGGCCCAGGCGTTGACGGAATTCGGCCCGGCCGCCGAGATCGCCGCGGACTGGGGAGCCAGGCTGGCCGGCGCGCTCAGCTCCGGAGCGCGGCTGCTGGTCGCCGGCAACGGCGGCAGCGCGGCCCAGGCCCAGCACCTGAGCGCCGAGATCGTCGGCCGGTACGCCGCGGACCGGGCGCCGTTCTCGGCGGTCGCGCTGCACAGCGAGCCGTCCGCGCTGACGGCCATCATGAACGACTACGGCATCGAGGAGGTCTTCGCCCGCCAGGTCCAGGCGCATGGCCGCCCCGGGGACGTGTGCGTGCTGATGTCGACGTCTGGTCGCAGCCCGAATGTGGTCGCCGCCGCCGTCCGGGCCCGCGACTGCGGGTTGCGCACCTGGGCTATGACCGGTCCGGTCCCCAATCCGCTGGCCGAGGTCGCCGAGGAGACGCTGCCGATCTGCTGCCCGAGGACCTCGACCGTCCAGGAGCTGCACCTGGTGGCCCTGCACCTGCTCTGCGAGGCGATGGACGCCGAGCTGGCCCGGGCCGAGGCCGCGCTGGCCCGTTGGCAGCCGGCGCGATGACCGCGCCGCTGGTGGTGGTCGGCGACGTGATGCTCGACATCGACCTGATCGCCGACTCCGCCCGGCTGTCGCCGGAGGCCCCGGTCCCGGTGCTGCACGACCCGGTCGAGAACCGGCGTCCGGGTGGCGCGGCGCTGGCCGCGGCGCTGGCGGTGCTGGCAGTGGCCGGTCGGCGTCCGGTGGTGCTGGTCGCGCCGGTGGCCACAGATGAAGCGGGTCGCCAGCTGCGCCGGATGCTGGCCGGCCGGCTTGAGTTGGTGGCCGTGCCGTGGGCCGGAAGCACCCCGGTCAAGACCCGGTTGCGGGTGGCCGAGCACCCGGTCGCCCGGCTGGACCGCGGCGGTGACCCCGGGGTGATCGGCCCGCTGCCCGAGCGCGCGCTGGCGGCGCTGGACTCGGCGGCCGCGGTGTTGGTCTCGGACTACGGCCGAGGCGTGAGCGCGGACCCGGCGTTCCGAACCGCGCTGGCGGCCCTGAGCTGCCCGCTGGTCTGGGACCCGCACCCGCGAGGGGCCGCCCCGGTGCCAGGCAGCACCCTGGTCACACCCAACCTCGCCGAACTGGCCGGCTTCGTGAGGATGGAGGCGGCTGCTTCGCTGGGCGCCATCCGGCGCGGCGCCCAGCAGCTGGCCCGGCAGTGGCAAGCCGGCTCGGTGTGCGTGACGCTCGGGTCCAGGGGAGCGATGTTCTGCCTTGCCGACAACGCCGCGCACCTCATCGCGCCGGTCCAGGTCAGCGTCGGTGACACCTGCGGCGCGGGGGACTGCTTCGCCGCCGCCGCCGCCGCCGGCTTGGCCGACGGCGTGCTGCCCAGTGAGGCCGTCGCGCTCGGCGTCGCGGCCGCCGGCCGGTTCGTGGCGGCCGGAGCGGCGGCCGGTTTCCGGCTGGAACCGCCCCCCGGCGCGGCCCGTGGCGGTGAGCCGGCCGCTGCTGAGCCGGTCGCTGCTGAGCCGGCCGCTGAGCCGGCCGCTGAGTCGGCTGGCGCGGGCCCGGCTGGCGCGGGCCCGGCTGGCGCGGGCCCGGCTAGCGGGGGGCCGGCTGGCGGGCTGGAGGAGTTGCTGGAGGCAGTCCGGCGCCGGCACGGCGTGGTGGTGGCGACCGGTGGTTGCTTCGACCTGGTGCATGCCGGGCACATCGCCACCCTGCAGGCCGCCCGGGCGGCCGGGGACTGCCTGGTGGTGTGCCTGAACTCCGATGACTCGGTACGCCGGCTCAAGGGCTCGCAGCGGCCGTTGCAGCCGGCTGCTGACCGGGCTCGCGTGCTGTCAGCGCTGGAATGCGTCGACGCGGTGGTCGTCTTCGAGGAGGACACCCCCGCCGCCGTGCTGCGGCGGATCCGGCCCGATCTGTGGGCCAAGGGCGGTGACTACTCCGGCGTGGCGCTGCCCGAGTCGGCCGTGCTGGCCGAGTGGGGTGGCGAGGTGGTGACGGTTCCTTACCTGCCGGGCCGCTCGACCTCCGCGCTGGTCGAGCTGGCCCGGCATGGCGAGCTGGCCTCCGATGGATCGGCGTAGTGAGCCCGACCGATAGCCGGCCGGTCGCCCTGGCCTTGCGCGCGCTCGGCTTGGGAGATCTCATCACCGGGCTGCCGGCGCTGGGCCTGATCAAGGCCGCGCTGCCTGGCCATCAGGTGGTGCTGGCGGCGCCGGCGGTGTTCGGCCCGCTGGCGCCGCTGATCCCGGCGGTGGACCGGCTGCTGCCGACCGCCGAGCTGGCGCCGATCAGCCCGGCGCCAGCCGGCCTGGACGTGGCGATCGACCTGCACGGCAACGGCCCGGCCAGCCGGCGGCTGCTCAGCGCTCTGGCACCTGCGCGCCTGTACGGCTTCGCCGATCCCGCGGGCGGCCTGACCGGGCCGAGATGGCTGGCCGGCGAGCACGAGGTCAGCCGGTGGTGCCGGCTGGTCTGCGAGGTGCTGCCGAGGCCGTCCAGCCACGGCCGGCCAGAGGGCCCCGGCTGCCAGGCCGTCGGCGTCATGCGGCTGCCGACGGTGGCGATGCCGCCGTCGCTGACGGTGCTGCACCCGGGTGCGGCCGCCCCGGCCCGGCGCTGGCCCGCGCGGCGGTTCGCCGCGGTGGCCTCGGCGTTGCGGGGCCGCGGTCACCGGGTCGTGGTCACCGGGGGGCAGGCCGAGGCGGCGCTGGCGCGAGCGGTGGCCGAGGAGGCCGGGGCGCAGGCTCTGCTGGGCCTGTCGCTGCCGCAGCTGGCGTCGCTGGTCGGCCGCGCCCGGCTGGTCATCTGCGGCGACACCGGGGTGGCCCACGTCGCCTCGAACTACCGCACCCCGTCGGTGCTGCTCTTCGGACCGGTGTCACCAGCCAGCTGGGGGCCACCTGCCGATGGCCCGCACCGGGTGCTGTGGCATGGCGACGGGACGGGCGACCCGCACGGTCAGCAGGTGGATCCGGCGCTGCTGGCGATCACCGTCGAGGAAGTGCTCGACGCGGTCGACGAGCTGTCCGAGCACGGTCCGGCGATCCGGCCGTCGCCGCTTGAGATGTTCAGCGAATCAGCCCTTGAGGACTAGGAGTCGACATGCGCACACTCGACCAGCGCGCGGTGCTTGTCACCGGTGGCGGTAGCGGGCTGGGGCGGGCGATCTCTCGGCGCCTGGCTGCCGCTGGAGCGCATCCGGTGGTCGCCGACGTCGATCCCGAAGGCGCCGAGGCAACCGTCGGCCTGGTGTTAGAGGCGGGAGGCAGCGCCTCGTCCTGCCTGCTGGACGTGACCGATCCCCGGAGCGTCGCAGAGGCAGTCGCTGCCACCGCGGCTCGATTCGGCGAGCGTTTCGACGCCTTGATCAACAACGCCGGGACCGACCGGGGCGCAGGCATCCTCGAGATCTCCGACCAGCAGTGGCAGGACGTGCTGGCCGTGAACCAGTCCGGCCCGCTCTACACCACCAGGCAGTTCCTCAAGACCCTCGGCGCCGGGGAACGTCGCTATCCCGCCGACGTGGTCAACGTCATCTCGATCTCTGCGATCACCGTGGGAGCCGACGCCGCGGCCTACAACAGCTCGAAGGCGGCGCTGGCGATGCTCACCAAGATCATGCAGCGCGAGGCCTATGAGTACCGCTGGCCGGCTCGGATTCACGGCTTGATGCCCAGCGCCATGAACACCCCGATGATGGATCAATGGCAGCTCTCGGACGAGGTGATGATGGACCCGGACACCGTTGCCAGCGCAGTGGAATTCATGCTGACGCTGCCGCCGGACACCTTCGTGCAGAACCTGGTGATCAACTCCCGGAGGGAACCCGGTTGGCCGCGCTGACCAACCGGAATCCCTCTACTGAGCCTGCCCTCGCTCAGGCGGCTTCACTCAGGCTGACTGCACTCAGCTCAGGCTGACTTGGCCCGCTGCGGTGTGAACTCCTGGCCGTCGACCGCGACGATGTCGACGGTGATGGTGTTGCGGTTGGCGGCCCGGTAGCTCACCTGGTCACCGGGCACCGCGCCCTGCAGCGCCTGGCCCAGCGGGCTGTTGGGCGTGACCACCTCGTCGTCACCGAAGGCCAGCTCGTGCGGCAGCAGGACGAACGTCTCGCAGCTGCGGCCACCGTCGAAGCTGACCTGCACTCGGCTGCCGACCTCGATGGCGCCGGCCGGCCGGCTCTTGCGGCCCGAGCGGCGTGGCTGCCGAGCGCTCTTAGGCGCCTGCAACATCAATTCCAGCTCGGTGATCCGGGCTTGCAAGTCCTCGATCGTGATCGCCAGCTCGACATTGGCGCACCGGTCGGCCGCGTCACCGCATGAGCCGGGAGGGCTGTACTGGGCGAGGGCTTCGGCGCGCTGGGCCTTGAGATCGTCGAGGCGGATGCGAATCGCTTGCTCCACGGCGTCGGGAGTGGCGGTCGGGGCCGGCGTGGGCTCGGGAGCGGGCGCCGCTGAACGGGCGGGCTTGCGAGTCGACTTGCGGGCGGTCGGGGCAGGAAGAGTCGAAGTCATGGCGGAAAGCTCCGGCGGTTGGGCTGAACTGGCGAAACCACCTGCTGGGCCGGCCCAATTCTGAGATAGACGGTACGGCACGACAGCACCGGCTGCTAGTTGCGAATCGCTCGCACAAGAATCAGCCGCGCAGTGCGCGGCAGGCGCCTCAGCGCAGAGCTGCTCGTTTCGTTCCGGGTTGTGAGACTCCGCTTGAATTACGTCAAAGGGTCATTACTCTTGACGTGGGTTGAGTAGCAGCCACCGGATCCTCGGCATCGCCGAGAGTCGACCACCGGAGGCGCAGGTGCCCGCGGACTTTCCAGAACCCCACCGCCATGGCAGAGAACTGCAAGACGGCAGAGAACTGCAAGACGGCAGCGAACTGCAAGACGGCAGAGAACTGCAAGACGGCAGAGAACCGCAAGACGGCAGAGAACCGCAAGACGGCAGCGAACTGCGATTCGCGTTACGAGTGGCGGGCACTGATCCCGAACGCGTCATCTTCTTTCTCGTCGGCGACCTGCTCGGCGGGGTGTGCCCCGGCTTCGAGGACTTCACCCGCACCTGCATCGAGGGCGGAACCCGGCGGTTACGCCTTGACCTGTCGGATCTGCGATCACTCGATCTGGCCGGGGTGAACTCGCTGCTCACAGTGCACGAGCAGCTGACGGCCAATGGTGGCCGACTGTTTCTCACCAATGCAAGCCCCGACATCGTCGCGATGTTAAGGCTGTTCGCCACTGCGTTGCTGGCCGCTCAGACCTCGACGATGTCAGGCGCCGGAGCGAGCCGCTCCACGAGGCGGGCCGCTGCGAGGTCGCGGCGAATGGTGAGGCAGAGCCTGGCCGGCTGAGCCAGGCCCGAACGCGCCGCTGCTCCCAGCGGGCACGTCACAGGCTCATATCGACACCTGCGGTGGCAGCTCTCCGGTCATCGTCACCTCTTCGGCTATGTCGCGCAGCTTGCGATGCCGGCTCTGACTTGTCGTGCGTAACAAGTCGAAAGCCTGCTCGTCGGTCAGCTTCAGCCTCGCCATCAAGATGCCGATCGCGGCGCCGATCTGCCGGTTGCTGAACAGCGCGCGCTCAAGATTGGCGACCTTCTCCTCGGCTCGGTCGAAGGCGTAGTCGCGGAGCTTGGCCAGCTCGTAGTGGGTGCGGACCCGAGCAAGCAGCTCAGGGGCGGCGAACGGCTTGACGATGTAATCGTCAGCGCCGGCCCGCAAGCCCTCGGCGACCGACTCCGATCCCGCCAGGGCGGTCAGCAGGATCGCCGGTATCCGCATCAGCGTCGGGTCGGCGCGCATCAACCTGACCAGCTCGACGCCGCTGCGGTTGGGCAGCATCACATCTGAGAGCACCAGATCCGGCACCTCGCTCGCGGCGAGCGCCTCATCCACCGATCCGACTGCCTCGACCTGCCAGCCATCGGCGCGCAACAGCCGGCTGAGGTAGTCCCGCATGTCGATGTTGTCCTCGACCAGCAGGATCCGGCCGGCCGGGGCGGCGGGGCTAGTCGGCTCGGGCTGGCGCGCGGGCTCAGTGGAAGCCGGTTGGCCCTGGGTGGCCGACCAGGTGTGCGCCTCGGCGATGAAGGCGGGCGCGACACGCAAGAGGCCACCGGTGACCGCTTGCCGGTGCTGCCCCCCTGGGGTCCGGGGGAGGCGGACGGTGAACTCACTGCCCTTGCCCAGCTCGCTGCGCACGCTCACCTCGCCACCGTGCGCGCGGGCCAGATCGCTCACCAGGGACAGACCGATTCCGGCGCCTTCACGACTGCGCGCTCCGAGAACCGGGATTTGGTGGAACCGCTCGAACACCCGTAGCAGCTCCTCGGCCGGGATTCCCAGACCGGTGTCTGAGACTGTCAGAAGGACGTGGTCCTCGCCTTCTTCCAGCCGGAGGTGGATGGCGCCCTGCTGGGTGAACTTCACCGCGTTCGACAGCAGGTTCAGCAGGATCTTGGTGATCATCTCCGGATCAACGGCGACTGGGTCAGACACCGCCGTGGTGTCCACCACCAGTCTCAGGCCGGCCTCCTCGACCACTGAGTGGAACATGCTGGCCACGTCGGTGCTCAGCTGCGCCAGGTCGGTGAGCTCGAGCTTGGCGTGCAACTCGTCGGCTTCGGCTCGGGCGAACTCGAGCAACGTGTCCACCAACCTGCTCAGGCGCAGCACCGCCCGCCGCGCCGATGCCACATCGGCGCGGCGGGCTGGCGGGAGGTTGACGTGGGGATCGTCGAGCAGCGCGTCGATCGGGCCCATCATCAGGGTGAGCGGGGTGCGGAACTCGTGGCTGATGTTCTCGAAGAACCGGGTCTTGGCCTGGTCCAGCTCGGCGAAGGCCTCGGCGCGGCGATGCTCGGCGTCATAGGCCAGGGCGTCGCTGAGCGCGGTGCCCAGCTGGCGGGCTGTCATGTCCAGAAACCGCAGGTAGGCCTCATCGATGGCCCGGTAGGGATTCGTGCCGACCACCAGCACCGCGTGCGGGTCGGCAAGCCCGCTGAGCCAGACCGGCTGCACCCGGACGGAGGTGGGGACGGCGGGTCCGATCGGCGAGGGCAGGAAGGCCACGCCCGGTGCGAGGCTGGCCGGGTCACTGAGTTCGGCGATCCCGGTGCTCAGCACCCGGCTGAGCACTGAGGAGGTGTCCGCGGCCGGCAACTCGGCCGGCAACTCAGCTCCGTCAGCAGACACGCCGTAGCTTGCTTGCAGCGTGGCTCGGCCGTTCTCGGCGAGGACGTAGACGGCGGCGAACGGGATGCTCGCCCGGTTGCGCGCCAGCACCTGCAACGCCTGCTCACAGACGTTGCCGATGCTTCCCGACGCGGTCACCGACAGCGCTCCGAGCTCGCGGATGGTCTGCATCTGCCGGGACTCCACCTGCTGGTGAGTCGACTCGTTGGTGACCGCGAGGACACCGAGCACCTGGCCGGAGTCTGCCTTGATCGGACTGAAGGAGTAAGTCCAATAGGTCTCCTCCTCATAGCCGGCGCGCCGGATGAAAAGCAGGATGTTCTCGTCCCGGGCTCCGTTGCCGGCCAGCGCGTTCGCCGCCGCGGGACCCACCGCAGACCAGATCTCAGCCCAGCTCTCAGCGGCCGGCTGGCCGATGGAGGCCGGGTGCTTGGCGCCGAGGAAGGGGCGGAAGGCGTCGTTGTACAGCTGGATCAGCTCCGGGCCCCACCAGAGCAGCATGGGCGCCTTGGACGCGAGCACGGTCCGCACCGCCGCTCGCAACTCCGGCGGCCACCGGCGCACCGGGCCGAGCGCGCTGGCTGCCCAGTCGTGCTCGCGCAGCAGCGTCATGGTCTCGTCATCGCCGGTGAACACCTCGGCAGCGCTGGGAGCGGCGCCGTGGGCCCGGTCAGGCAGCGCGGCGCCGGCCGCCAGGGCCGGCGTGGCGAGGGTGAGCTCCCAACACAGCAGCTCCTGATCGGTCAGGGGGTGCTGTGAGGCCAGGACCCGGACCGACACCCTGCCCTCGCCCTCGCCCTCGGCTCCGGCCAGCTTCACCTCGACCTGCTGCGGCGCCTGCTTGGCCCGGGCGTCGGTGATCATCGCGCGGATCGAACGCCGGTGCGTGGCCTGGAACAACGAAGTGATCGGCCACCGACTGCTCACTCCGTCCAGCCCGGCCAGCAGCGCCGAGGCGGCTCGGTTGAGGTCCAGCACGATGCCGTAAGCGTCGGTGATCACCAGGGCGTGGGGTGAGGCGCCGAACAGTTGCTCGTTACGCGCGCTCAGAGCCCCGAGCTTCGAGTGGGACTCCGCCAGCTGCTCCTGCTGGGCGCGAAGCTCCTCATCGGCCACCAGGAGATGCTCACTCAGATCGGCCACCTCGGCCAGCAGGTCGACAAGCCCGGCGCTTGCTCCCGAAGCCGCCATCGCGGTCAGCCGGGAGCGCTTCTCGCTCAGCCGAGTAAGGAAGTCTGAGAGTTCGGAAGGCGATGTCATGACGTCCCCATGCAGCGTGCGATTCCCTCGTGCGGCCAGCTGTTGTTCAGCTGCCGACGTGTGGGGACTAAGCTACAACGCGCAGGCTCGCCTGATAAGGTAATCGGTCTGATTGACTGAAACGGCCAAACAGGACACCGCATCCCGGCAGTCCTGGATTACCGGTCGAGTCGACCTGGCGTTCAGGCCGGATCAGGTGTCGCCCCCGCGCGGCCATCCGGGGGCCTCCTCCATCAACAGCAGAGCGCCGTCGTTGCCGCCGTGCTCAGGACCGGGCCCGGCCAGCGTGGTCACGGTCACTCGCAGCGACACCGAACGGCCGCGCCGGTCGATGGCCTGCAGGCTCAGCTCGGCGCGCTCGCGCTCACCGCAGGCGACCTCGCGCGCCACAGCTCGCAACTCCTCGGTCGGCAATCCGATGTCGAGGCTCAGCAGGTGCTGCCCCAACGCCTCGTCCTCCCGCAGGCCCCACATCTGGAAGGCCTGGCGGTTCCAGGCGCGCACCGTCAGCTCGGGGCTGAGCACGACCACCGCGGCGGTCAGGCTGCTGAGCACTGATTCCAGAAGCCGGTTCAGCGAGTTGACCTCGGCCGTCCGAGCCTGCAGTTCCTGGTTGATGACGTGCAGCTCGTCGTTGGTGGACTGCAGCTCCTCGTTGGTGGTCTCGAGTTCTTCGTTGGTGGACTGCAGCTCCTCGTTGGTGGTCTCCAGCTCCTCCACGGTGGACTGCAGCTCTTCGTTGGTGGTCTCGAGTTCTTCGTTGGTGGACTGCAGTTCCTCATAGGCCGTCTCAAGCTGCCGGTTGGTGGCCTCGAGCTCGTCGTTCAAACGCCGGAACCGTGACACGTCATTGAACATCAACGACACCCCGAGCAGCCGGTTGACGGCGCCGGTCAGCGGCAGCACCTGGATGTCGAGGAAGGTCACGTCGGTGGGCGAGCGGTGCCACTCGATGCCGCGTAACCAGACCGGCTGCCGGGATGCGGTGACCTCGGTGATGTGGGAGCGCAGCTCGGCCGGCCGGTAGGAGATCTCCAGCTCGGAGAAGTCACGGCCGACGTCCCGGGCGCCGAGGCCGAAGGTGGCGCCGGCCGCCTGGTTGACCAGTCGGACCCGGTTCTCGTGGTCGATCACGATGTGCGCGACCGGGCTGTGCACAAAGGCCTCGGACAACAGCTGGCCGCGTTCGGCCGCCTCCGCCAGGCTGTCGGCCGACCCGCGCAGGCCGCGCGCCGCGCTCAGGCCCGCCGGGGAGGAGGCCCGTTTGCGGAAGAATCGGCGCTTGAGGTCGATCGGCTCAAAGGCGGCGCTGTGGTTGAGCAGCATCTCGGCCTTGCCGAGAAAAAGCACTCCCTGCGGCTTCAGCGCGAACCCGAGCCGGGACACGATCCGAGCCTGGGTCTCGGCGTTGAAGTACATCAGCGCGTTGCGGCAGGCCAGAAGGTCGATCCGCGAGATCGGAGCGTCCTGCAGCAGGTCGTTGCGGCCGAAGATCACGCTGCGCCGCAGTTCGGGGTCGAATTGGAACCTGGTTCCGGCCGGCTGGAAGTAACGCTCCCGGTAGCCCTCGGGCAGGTCGGCCAGCTCGCGCTCGGTGTAGCTGGCTGACCGAGCGAAGCTCAGCGCCTCCTCGTCGACGTCAGTGGCATAGATCTTCACCCGAGTCCGGAACTTCTCCCGTCCGAGCGCCTCGGCGAACAGCATCGCCATGCTGTAGGCCTCCTGCCCCGAGGCGCAGGCGGCGCTCCACAGCCTGATCGGCTCGCTGCCGCCCAGCTGGCCGAGCAGTCCTGGCACCAGGTCGCTGGCCAGCAGGTCCCAGGCCTCGCGGTCGCGGAAGAACCCGGTGACGTTGATCAGGATGGTGTTGAAGAGCTGGGTGAACTCCTCGGGGTGCACCTGGAGGTAGTCGTGATACTGCTCGAAATCGACGATGCCGACCCGCTGCATCTGGTGTTGCACCCGGCGCATCAGGCTGGCTTGCTTGTAACCGGTGAAGTCGAAGCCTCGGACGTCTTTGAGGTAGTCCAGCAGCCTGTCGAAGGCTGGGCTGAGGTCAGCGCCGTCTGCTCCGGCGTCGTCGCCGCTCCCGGAGGACTCAAGATGCTGGGAACCTGTCACGGATCTCAACCTAGTTGTCCGTCGACATCTGCTGTGGGCGCCTTGTCGGTTTCGGGAGCGGACTCAGCAACCGCCTGATCAGCCCGGCGGCTCGGGTGGCGTCCTGGGCCTGGGCGCTGAAGCGGCCGGCGCTCAGCCGGCTGCCCCGGGTGTGGGCCCTGGCCGCCAGCTGCCCGGCCAGCGCCGCCTTCTCCTCCAGGCTGCGCAGCGCCATCCACAGCACGGTCTCCAACTGCAGCGCCTGCTCGCCCAGCAGGCTCTGCGGCGACCAGGCATGCCCGACCCGGCACCGGTAGCGGGTCAACACCCCGTCGGAGAACTCGAACAGCGTGCCGGCGCAGTCCGGGCAGGAGAAACCGGACGGCGAGCCCGGTCGGTCGGGGTTGTCATGGGTCTCACCCGAGAGCGCGGCCATGCCCAGTTCGGTGTCGATCAGACCGGCGGGCGGGTCCTGCCCTGCCGCCGGGGAACGCTCGGCCAGGCCGCCCCCGCCAGCCGCCCGGCAGAGCTGGTCGATCAGCCGGCCGAGCTCGGCGGCGTCGGCCACGTGATCCGGAGTGAGGTGCGCCAGGACGCTCTCAGGCATCGCCGGGTAACCGGCGTCGGAGGGATTTTGCACCAGCACCAGGCCTGCGTGCTGACGGATCGCCACTGCGCCGGCGGCGCCGTCGTCAAGCACCCCGGAGAGCGCCACTCCGATCACGCGGGAGCCACGCGCCCGGGCCGCGGAGCGGAACAGCACGTCGATGGCCGGCCGGTGGCCGTTCTCGCGCGATCCCCGGGTCAGCAGCACCCGAGTGCCCTCGACGAACAGGTGGTGGTCGGGCGGCGCCACCAGGATCTGACCGGTGGCGATGGCCTGGCCCGAGGCGGCGTGCTTGGCCGGCAACCGCCCGGCCCGATCGAGGATCGCCGGCAGGACGCTGCCGCCGTAGGAGGGCACGTGCAGAACCACCAGCACCGCGGCCGGCAGATCCTCAGGCAGCGCCGACACCAGCTTCTTCAGCGCCTCGACCCCCCCGCGGACGCGCCGATCACCACCAGGTCGTAAGGCATTGCCGTCCTCTGGCTGACCCTCGGTTGCGCTGTGCGCTGGCACAGATCGCGGGCGCGTTGTCTCGCTGGGCCCATCCGATCATGCCGGTCGGATTTCTGCCAGCGGCACACCCTGGCCGGCGCCGGCTTGACCGCCCTCCACCCGCGCGACGAAAATAGTGGGTTGCCCGGTTTCTCCTAGAGTGAGCGCTTGCTGCCAGCGGGCGCAGGGCAGCAGATGTGCCGAACAGGCAGCAGATGTGCCGAACAGGCAGCAGGTGTGCCGAACAGCAGGCAGCGGAGGGGTGCGCGATGGTGGTCGCTGAGCCAGAGCTGAGCCGATTTCTCGCCGAGTTGACGACTCGACGACGGGTGCTGACCCTGGCCGGAGCGTCGGGGTCGGGGTTGGACGCCGAGGTGCTGGCCGAGCTGGCTGAGTTGGCCGATCAGCTGGTGGTGGCCGATGCCGAGCTGCGGGCCCAACATGAAGAGCTCGAAGCCGGCCGGGAAGCGCTGCTGCGCTCGCAGGCCGAATACGAGCGGCTGCTGGCCGCGGCCGGCGCGGCCTACCTGCTCACCGACCAGCACGGCGTCGTGGGACAGCTCAACCCGGCCGCCGAGATGCTGCTGGGCCCCTCGCCGGTGCCGTGGCGACGGCCATTGGCCGCCAAGTTCGCCGTCGAGGACCGCGGCCGCATCCGGACGGTGCTGTCCCAGCTCAAACGCTCCAGCAGCGAACCGGCGACCTGTCGCGCCAGGCTGGTCCGGTCCGACGGCAGCCTGCTGGAGGTCGAGGTGACCGCCTGCTCGGTGACCGAGCGAGCTGACGGCGCCACGCTGAGCTGGCAGCTGCGGCCGGTGTCGCAGGACCGTCCGCCCGGCCTGGGCAGCGCGCCGGCGGCAGCCGCGCCTGACACCGACGCCTGGTCGCAGGGCAAGGGCTCGACTGCTCAGCCGCCGCCCGACCTGCTGACGGAGCTGTCCAACCTGGCGGCTGTGCTGGCCGGCCGGCGCAGCGCCCAGGAGGTGCTCGACCAGGCGGTGCGGGCGGCCGGCCACGCGGTGTCCGGAGCCGAGCAGGCAAGCATCTGCCTGGTGGACGAGGACGGCATCGGGCAAAGCCCGAGCTCGACCGGTGAGCTGGCGACCGAGTGCGACCGCGCTCAGTGCCAGCTCGGTGAGGGGCCATGCCTGCAGGCGTTGCCGGAAGGGCAGGTGCTGCGGATCGATGACCTGAGCGCCGAGACCCGCTGGCCGGCCTGGGCCGTTCGGGCACGGGCGCTCGGCGCGGGCAGCATGCTGGCCAGCCAGCTCACCACCGCACGGGGCGTGCTGGGCACGCTGAACCTGTACTCCAGCAGGCCGCACGCCTTCGACTCCACTGCTGACGCCCTTGTGCAGGTGCTGGCAGCGCAGGTGGGCATCGCGCTGGCCAGGGTCGACAACGAGGCCAACCTGCAGGCGGCCATCCAGAACCGGCAGCTCATCGGGCAGGCGGTCGGCATCCTGATGGAACGGCACCGGCTCGGACCGACAGCCGCGTTCGACCTGCTGGTCGAGGCATCGCAGTTCAGCCAGCTCAAATTGCGTGAGATCGCGCTGCGGGTGAACGAGACCGGTCTGGATCCGGCGGACGCGGCCCGCCGGCACTGAGCGCACCGGTGGCGCACCGCCGACACTGAGCCGCTGCCTCGAGCCCGCAGTCCGGCCCGCTAGGGTCGGCGCCATGGCGGTGACAGAGCTGATCCTGGTCCGGCACGGTGAGAGCGTCGGCAACGTAGCCCGTGAAGAGGCCGAGTCGACGGGTGCGCTGTCGATCGCGATGCCCATGCGCGACGCCGACGTGCCGCTGTCGGAACTGGGAGCGCGGCAGGCGCGGGCGGTGGGCCGATGGCTGGCCGAGGACCCCGCCCGACGGCCCGACGGAGTGTGGTGCTCGCCCTACCTGCGAGCCCGCCAGACCGCGCTGACGGCGCTGGCCGAACTGACCGACCCGCCGGCGCCGCGTCAGGACGAGCGGATCCGCGACCGCGAACTGGGGGTGCTGGACCTGCTCACCAAGCGGGGCGTCGGCGCCCAGTTCCCGGCTGAGGCACAGCGGCGCAGCTGGCTCGGCAAGTTCTACTACCGGCCGCCCGGCGGCGAGTCCTGGGTGGACCTGGTGCTGCGGATCAGGGCCTTCATGGCCGATCTGGAGCGCGGACCGGCGCGCGGCCGGCAGCTGATCGTCTCCCACGACGCGGTCATCCTGCTGTTTCGCTACGTCTGCGAACAGCTTGATGAGGACAGCGTCTTCGAGATCGCGCGCAGCGGCTCGGTCAGCAACGCCTCGGTGAGCCGGTTGGTCCGCCAGGACGGTGAACCCGGCTGGCGAACGGCTGTGTACAACGACCAGCAGCACTTGGAGGCCTTCGGCGCCCCAGCAACCGAGCACCCGGGAGAGATCGATGCCGCCCGTTGAGCACATCCTGACGCCGGCCAGCCTGCGGGACTGGCCGCTGCCGGTGCCCGAGGGAGACAAGAGCAGCCGAGGCAGGGTGCTGGTGGTCGGCGGCGCCCGCACCGCGCCGGGTGCTGCGATGTTGGCCGGCCTGGCGGCGCTGCGGGTCGGCGCCGGAGTGCTCACCCTGGCGGTGGGCCAGTCGGTGGCCGGCCCGGTGGCCGCAGCCGTGCCCGAGTCCGCGGTGCTCTGGTTGCCCGAGACCCCGGCCGGCTCGGTGGCAGGGGGCTCGGCCGAGGTGCTGGAGTCCGCGCTGGGCAGCATCGCCGCGATCCTGATCGGGCCGGGGCTCGATGACGTCGCCGAGACCGCTGAGCTGATCACCGGCGTGGTGGCGGCCGCCCCCGATGACCTGCCGATCGTGCTCGACGCCTACGCCATCGGGGCCCTGAGCCGGTTGTCGCGATCCACCCTGGCGGCCCTGCGCGGCCGGCTGGTGCTCACCCCCAACCACAGCGAGTTGGAGCGGCTGCTCGCCGCGGCCCAAGAGCAGCCCGACGGCGCGGGCTCCGACGGCGCTGACTCCGACGGCGCGGACTCCGACGGCGCGGACTCCGACGGCGCTGACTCCGACGGCGCGGATGACCCTCAGCGCTGGCTTGCCGAGCGCTACGCGGCGGTGCTCAGCAGCGACAACCAGATAGTCACACCCGCCGGTGACCGCTGGCAGGCGCCGGCCGGCCACTCCGGATTGGGGACCTCTGGCAGCGGCGACGTGCTGGCCGGGGCGCTGGTCGGCCTGCTGGCCCGTGGGGTGGAGCTGCCCCAGGCGACGTGCTGGGCCACGTACCTGCATGCCGCAGCCGGTGACCGGCTGGCCGCGCGAGTCGGCTCGCTGGGCTTTCTGGCCCGCGAACTGCTCGATCAGCTGCCGTTGGTGCTCACCGAACTGCAGGCCTGAGAGCGCTCAGCTCTCCAACCGGACCTCGGTAACCGACTTGTCGGGCCGCAGCCCACGCCAGACCGGGTGCCGCAGCCGGCCGTCGGAGGTCCATTCGCTGAAGGTGACCTCGGCGACCAGCTGGGGCTGGACCCACTGGGCGCCGACGGTGTCGGCCCGCGGTGGCGGGGCCGTCAGGGCCGGCCTCGGACGAGCCAGCGGTCCCAGCTGCTGGTGCAGGGCGCGCAGGGCCGCCTCGGTGAAGCCGGTCCCGACCTTGCCTGCGTAGCGCAGCCCGGCAGCTGCGGACTCCCCGACGCCGGGCACGCCGACCAGCACCGATCCGATGGTGCCGGCCCGTCGGCCGTTGCCCGGCTGCCAGCCGAGAACGACGACTTCCTGGGTGCGGAGGTTCTTGATCTTGCGCCAGTCCGGTGAGCGCCGGCCCGGCCGGTACGCGCTCGTCAGCCGCTTGGCCACCACGCCTTCCAGGCCGAGCTCCTGGCTGGCCTGCAACAGCATCGACCCGTTGCCGGCGAAGTAGGGCGGGCAGTGCCAGCTCGCGCCGTCGAGGTTCAGCCCCTCCAACAGCTCTCGACGTCGCCGGTAGGGCAGCTCGAGGGTGGCGGAGCCGTCCAGGTGCAGCAGGTCGAAGACCAGGTACCGGACCGGCTCGACGCCGCTGAGGCGGTGCGCCTCGGCGGCCTGCCCGACATGCATCCGCTTCTGCAGCCTGGAGAAACTCGGCCGGCCGTCCGGGCCGAAGGCGACCACCTCGCCGTCCAGGATGACCCGGCTGTCGCCCAGCCGCGAGCCCAGTCCGGCAAGCTCCGGATAGCTGACGGTGATGTCGAGGTCGTTGCGCGAGCGCAGCTGGATCCGGCCGCCTTCGACGAAGGCCAGCACCCGGACGCCGTCCCACTTGGTCTCATAGCCCCATTGCTCGTCCTCGGCGGCGCTGGGCAAAGCGCCCGCGACGGCGAGCATCGGGGTCACTCTGGGCAGCGGCGCCAACGGCCGTGCCGGCTCACCGCCCGGCGAACCGGAACCGCGCTTCATCCCATCCTCCTGACGCCGTCGTCGCCGAGGCGCCGTCGTCGATCGCGGGATGCGCGATCAGGGCGCTGGCGAGCGGCACTGGCAAGCACGCCGGCCTGCGCGGTACAGCCACCCTAGCCGAATCGTCTATCACCGGTTGCGGACCCGGCCGCCACCTCGCAGACGGCCGAGTCACTAGGTTGGAGGCAACACCTGTCGAATCTTGGAGGTCATCGTGTGGGTTTTGCTGTCGTCCCGCTTGCGTACCTGGCTGTTGCTCGCCATCGCGGTGCCGGCCTTGCGCGCGGCGCTGCGACGCGCTTCGGCCTCGGCCGCACGGCGCGATCCCGGCTCGCCCACCGCCCGTAGGCTGAACTCGCTGAACTCGGGGCTTGCCCGCTTCGATCGGCGCGACCGGCGGCGTCGCTGACCCCGGCCGGCCCGGTGTCGGGCCGGCCGCCCTCCGGTCTGCGGTCCAAGGCGTTTTCGGCCCCAGATCCGGCCCCAGATCCGGGCCTGGGTCCGCCGGCTCCGGCCTCAGCTCGTCCCCCCGCCGTGCGCTGTCTCCACAAGGGTTCGGCGACGTCGCGGCGTTAGTGACAGACCGTAGCCGTATGGTCGCAACTGCTTATCCGGCAGCACATGAGGAGACGAGTCAGTGACAAGGCCGACGCCAGCGGCCCGCCTGCGGTCGTTGGCGGTCCAGGTCGTCGACGGCGGGGTGGTGCTCGACCTCAGCGGCCTGTCCTGGCTCGATCCGTTGCACCTGGTCGGCGCGGCCGCCATTGCCGAGCTGGCCTCTGCCCGCGGTTCTCGGCTGCGGTTGACAGGGCTGCGCGGCAACCCCGCGGGGTATGCCTCCCGGATGCGTCTGGGGGCCATCGTCGAGCATTTCGGCGGTAGCCACGATCTGCCGGTGAGCGAGCGCGAGCACGACCGCAGCGACAGCCTGCTCGAGGTCACCGAGCTGGCCACTGGCAGCGACGTCCGCCAACTGAGCGGGCTGGTCCACGACCGGATCGCCGGCCACGACGTCGAGATCGCTCGCGCGCTGCACACCGCGCTGGCAGAGATCGGGGCCAACGTCTGCGAGCACTCCGGAACGGTCGGCTTCATGGCGGCCCAGACCCTGCCGTCGCAGGGAGTGCTGCGCTTCGCCGTCGCCGACGCCGGCGCAGGCTTGCTGGGCACGCTGATCAGCCAGGGCGCCGAGGACGACCGGATGGCCATCACCATGGCCCTGTCGGGCGCCAGCAGAAAGCAGGGCCCCGGACGAGGCACCGGATTGCCGACCGCGGTGACGGTGGTGAGCCGGTTGGGCGGTGAGGTGCTGCTGGCCAGCGGGTCAGCGCTGGCCACCGCCGATGCCCGCGGACGCCGGCACGCGGAGCTGGCAAACGGCTTCGTCGGGACGATGTTCGAGGGCTGGGTTCCGGTGAGCGGCGCCCGACACCGCAGCCAGAAGCTGTACGACTGGGCGGGGAGGTGAAACAATGACGCTATCGTTGACTCCTGAGCCGCCGACATGCTAGGCCGCCGGCAGGCAGATCGTGGACGATGCTGACATGCTGAGGGGGAAGTCGTGGGCGTTCGAGTATTGCCGTTGCCGCGACTGGTGGCCGGTCGCGATTACGCCGATGACATGGTGAAGACGATCGGCGCGGTGGGCGGGCAAGACGTGGTGGTCGACGCCACCAAGTTGCTGTCGGGCACGACATCCTTCGCCTATCAACTCATCGAGCGGTTACTGGTGGAAGAGCAGGCCACTTCTGTGTTGTTGGTCGGCGCGCCTGCCGACTTCGCCGAATACGCCACCTCGGCCGCCCGCGAACTGCACGTCACCGACCGCTTCGACCTGGCCCAAGAGCTTCCCCGAACCGCTGCCGCCAGCTGAGCGTCGCGGGCGAGTCGCCGAGGTCTTTCCGCTGGTTGGTCAGACCGTCACCGGTTGGGCCGGCCGGGGGAGCCAGGCCTTGCCGACACGCCGTCCTTGCTTCGCAACGCGCTGCCGATCGCGGCGTTCAGATCCTGCCAATGCTGTTGCTCCTGCGCCGCCGACAGATCGGCCGAGCTGATGAAGCTGATCTCCGCCGCCGAGCGCCAGCGCTGCGCGGCTGCCGTCACCGCCGGATCGTCCACCCGGCTGAGGGTGACCTCGAGCAGCGCACGGGCATCGACGAAGCGGCGCTCGGCCTGTTCCAGTTCTGGTGAGGGCTGCCCGGCCTGGGCGCGGCTGATCGCCCCGTAATCCTGAACCCTGCCTCGCAGGGCCAGCGCGGCGTCCTGGGCGTCGGTCAGCGCGGCACGCCTGCGCTGGTAGCGACGGGCGTGGCTTTCTCGCACGCTGAGGGCGACCTGGGTGCCGATCGCGACCAGCAGTGAGATGACCGCCGCCCCGACGGCGCTGGCCAGCGTGAGCGAGGTCGCAGACTCAGCCGCTGCCCGCAGGCCTGGGGTCACTGACCGGCTGCGCGACGGCTTTCGGCCGGCTTCGTCGCGCGGTCGGCCGTGCTGGCGGCCAGCAACGGGCGTGCGGCGTTGGCGTCGGCGAACTCGATCAGCTTGAGATCAGCCTGCACGCCGAGGATGGCTGCCTCGATGGTCAGCGAGGCCAACGGCTCGTCCTTGTGCTGGCGGCGCAGCGCTCGCAGGGTCTGCAGCTCAGCCATGCGAGCATCGCGCTGGGTGCGGCAGACCTCGTGCACCTGTTCCTCGCTGCGCCGGCCGGCAGCCAGGATCTTCAGGATGAAGTCGTCGCGGTAACCCGCGGTCCGAGTGGTGGGCTCAGCCAGCCAGCCGTCGAGTTCACGCCGTCCGGCGGCAGTGATTTTGTAGACAGTGCGGTCGGGCCGGACTTCCTGGGACACAGTCCGAGAGGTCACCAGGCCATCGCGGCTGAGCCGTTCCAGAATTTGGTAGACGTGACCGATATTGAGCCCGCCCCATTGTGGGCCAACCGCTTTCTCGAAATTCGTCTTGATTTCATAGCCGTAGCTGGGCCCATCGGCGAGAAAGGACAACACCGCGTGTTGGATAGCCACTCGCCCACTATAGGGGCAACGCTTTGGTCACGAGGGCGCAGTGGCGCAGACCGCAGCCTTTGGGCCGGGAGGATGATGAGAAGATGGTGGTTCCAGCCGGTACGTCCTCCGCGACCCAGGCAGGCGCACTCGTCGAGCTGGCTGAGGTGACCAAGACCCGGCGGCAGGGCCGGGCCACCGTGACCTCACTGGCACAGGTCTCACTCACTATCCTGCCGGGTCAAATCGTTGCAGTCACTGGGCCGTCCGGAGCGGGAAAGTCCACCCTCCTCCAGCTGGTCGGCGGTCTGGAGATTGCGGATTCCGGCAGCATCCATGTCGACGGCGTCAACATTGCGGAGCTGTCCGGCAAGCAATCGGCGACCTATCGAGGCAGCGTCGGGTTCGTCTTTCAGCGCTATCACCTGCTAAGCAACCTTTCGGCGCTGGACAACGTCATAACTCCTGTGTTGCCACTACGAGTCGACTTCGACAAACAGAAGCGCGGTCATGAGTTGCTGGCGGCCGTCGGGCTGGCCGACCAGTCCGCCGTCCTCGCCCGGGAGCTCTCCGGCGGCCAACAACAGCGGGTGGCCATCGCCCGGGCGCTGGTGAACCGGCCACGACTGCTGCTGGCCGATGAGCCGACCGGAAACCTCGACTCCCGGACCGGTGAGGAGATTCTGGACCTGCTGAGCGAACTGCAGGCCGAGCACGGCATGACGATGCTCCTCGCCACCCACGATTCGACGGTGGCCAGCCAGTGCCAGCGGCTGGTGGGTCTGCGTGACGGGCGAGTGGTCAGCGACCATGACCTCCCCGGAGCGGATCCCGACAGCACGCTGCGCCGGATCACCGGGCCGGGCTGAGCCGGCAAGGGACTACTGAGCCGGCCAGCGACTACTGAGCCGGCCAGCGGCGATTAAGCCGGGCCCGGCTGAGTCGCTCGTGGGCGACTGAGCCGGCCAGCCGGCGACCTTCACGCCCTACGGCGCATTTCAGATCGCGAATAGGTAAGTTTCTCGAAACGAACGAATAAATAATCACAATGTATCTTGACCATATGTAAGTTCAGTGCATAACGTCCTGACGAAGAATCACACTACTACGGCGAGGAATTCCGCAATGACCGCTCTGCTTGCTCGAGCAGCCCAAATCTTTTCGACGCGGTCTGAAGTCGCCAAGTCACTGTCGACCGATAGCTGCGCACGGGATGAGATGTATGAGTACAGGTGCAACTCCGCCCATGACTACCAACGACGGTTGTGCTATTTCCGTTCGGACTGCACGTGGTACTGCGAGGGATGGGTGAACACCGGCAGCAAGTGCTGAGACTCGGACTTCGACACGACGGGGGAAGTGCCGTGTTCAGTTATGCCGTGATGTCCGTTCGATGCCTGTTGGTCCTGGTGCTGGCTGCCGCGGCCCTCGGCAAGTTGTGGCGCCGCTCGGAGCTGGAGGAGTTCGCCCGCGTGCTGCGGGTCGGTCTGCGGCTGCCCGGGGCCAGGTTGGTGGCCGGCGCCTGGGTCGCCGTAGAGGGGCTCACCGCGCTCGGGTTGGCGTTGCCGCTGACTGTCCGTCACGCAGCGGTGCTGGCGGTGCTGGAATTCGGATGCCTCACCGCCGGCTCCGCGCTGCTGGTGGCCCAGCGGCGCGGGTTCGCCTGCAACTGCTTCGGGACCGGGCACTCGCCGCTCAGCTGGCCGACCGTGCTGCGAAACGGCGCGCTGACCGGCGCGGCGGTCCTGCTGGCAGCGAGCCTGCGTATGCCGGCTGCCCAGGCGTCGGCGCCGGTGGCGCTGGCCGCTGCCCTGACGGTTCTGGTCGGCGCGACGCTGGTCAGCCAGGCCAGGCCGTTGCGCGCGCTGCTTGAGCGGTCCTCGACCCGGCGCCGGGCAGGCCGGGCGGTGGAGTCGAGCTCGGTCCTGTCCGGCGGCGGCCTACGATGACGATCATCACCGTCCTGGTGGTCTACGCGTCGGTGGTCGCCACCCTGGCGCTGGCGATCTCGCTGCTGCTTCTGCGTTCGCTGCCCACCGGCCCGTCGGCGCCGGCGGTGGGTCACGCCCTCGCGCTGCCTGACAGCGGCCCCGACATCGGCAGCCCGGCGCCGCCGTTCACCGCCCGCACCAGCACAGCGGCGTTGTTCGACACCGCCGAGTTGGCCGGTCAGACCCACCTGCTGGGCTTTCTCTCCAGCAGTTGCCAGGGATGCCTGCTAGCGCTGCCCGCCATGATCGGCTATGCCAGCCAGCTGCCTGACCCGAGACAGCTCATCACTGTGATCGTCGGGGACGTCAACGCACGCGCCGCTGAGATAGAGCAGCGGTTGGCCCGGCTGGCCGTCATCGTCTCTGAGCCCGAAGGCGGGCCGATCGCCACCGCCTACCGCATCACCTCGTTCCCGTCCTTCGTGCTGGTCTCCGAGGCCGGGACGGTGCTGGGTGCAGGCAACTCGGTGTTCGACCTGCCGCTGCCGCAGCGGCAGTGACACTTATGGACGAAAGGGTCACACTGAGCCGATGAACGCTGCTCGCAGGTGCCTGCAGCCGTGATCCGTCTGCTGCTGGTGCGGTTATGGGCCCATCGGTTGCGGGGGACAGCGCTGGTCATAGGCGTCGCGGCAGCCAGCACCGCGTTCATCGTGCTCACCGGGCAGGTCGAAGAGCAACGCCTGGAGCTGCGCGGCAAGGTCGACGCCGAGGCCATCTCGAGCTACGACATCCTGGTGCGACCGGCGAATTCCCGAACCGAGCTCGAGAAGAGCCAAGCTCTGGTGCGGGCCAACTTCCTGTCCGGTCAGTTCGGCGGCATCACCCTGCGGCAATGGCGTCAGATCCAACAACTGGACGGGGTGCAGGTCGCCGCGCCGGTCGCGATGGTCGGTTACGTGATACAGAGCGTCGTCATCCCGATCGACATCACCGACCAGCTCAGCCCGGCTGAGCAGCGGCTGTTCACCGCCTCCGTCCGCCGGCTCACCGCGCGGGGGTTGAGCCAATTCCGGCAACCGGACATCAGCTACAGCTACGTCACCCCGCAGCCGGTGCGGCGCGCGCCGGCGCAGGACGATCCGCGCACCCAAGGCGTCTCGATAGCCGAAGCTGACGGCACACCGCGGCTGGTCTGCCCGATTCGACTGCCGGCGACCGGCGGGCCGTTCGAGGTGCGCAGCCAGCGCAACGGCACCTGCTGGTCGCGGGCCAACGGCCCGGACGCCACTGGCTTCACGCTGCTGCCCCGGGGGCGTGCCGGAATCCTGGTGCAGTGGAATTTCCCGTTGCTGCTGGCGGCTATCGACCCGGAGCAGGAAGCCAGGTTGGCTGGGCTGGATTCAGCGGTGACCCGCGGCCGCTATCTCCCCCAGAATGGGATGGCGCCCGGTCGGCGCCTCCAGAGCGTGCCCGTCCTGATGGCCGAGCACGCAGGCTTCGACGCGCAGGATGAGATCAGCATCGAGCGGTTGACGCCGGAGGCGACCGCCGAGTTCGGCGCCGGGCTGCCCAGTGAGCGGCTGGACGCGCTGCTGGAACGGGAGCGGGGCGCCGTGGTCGCAAGCCTTCGCGTCACGGCCGAGACCGCCTACCAGCGCCTGCTGGCGACCAGGCTGCGGCCCAATGCCGATGACCCGATCGTGGCCAGTTACTGGACCAGCGGCCGGGTCAGCTATGGCGCCGGGCCCGACGGCTCGTTGCGACCGCGCCCGGTCACCAACCCGGCGAGTGTCTGGAAGGCGCCGGTGAACGTCCACACCTACGTCGCGGCGCCTCCGGAGGCGGCCGACACCGCATTCCGCCGGCTCAGCCACCATCCGTTCCTGGCCACCGGCGAGACCCCGAGCGCCGGACCCCGACTGGCCGTCATCGGGGCCTTCGATCAGTCGCGGCTGGACGGAGGCGCCCACGCGTTGGGCGGGTACCGCACCGCGCCGTTGACACCGGCTGATCCGGCCAGCAGCGCGCTGCTGCAGGGCCGGTCGCTGTTGCCCGACAGCAACATCGCCGGCTACCTGCTGCCCGCGCCGGCCCTGCTGACCTCTCTGGACGCGGCGTCGGTGTTCACCGACTCCTCGGTCTTTGACAACGTCAGCGACGCCGCGCCGATCAGCGCCGTCAAGATCCGGGTGGCGGGGGTGCGCGGCGTCGACCCGGTGAGCCGGGAGCGGGTCCGGCTGGTCGCCGAGGCGGTCATGGTCGCGACCGGCCTGGACGTCGATGTCACGGTCGGCAGCTCGCCGACCAACCGCCGCATCCTCCTGCCGGCAGGCTCGGCCGGACGGCCGGAGCTGCAGCTGTACGAGCAGTGGCAGCGCAAGGGAGTGGCGGTGACGGTCCTGCGGGCGATCGACCGCAAGAGCCTGTTGCTGTTCGTCCTGGTGCTGGTGGTCTGCGGGGTGTTCATCGCCAACGCCGCGGCGGCCGCCGCGCGCTCACCCAGGAGGGAGCTGTCGACGCTGAGCTGCCTGGGCTGGAGCCGCGGTCAGCTCCTGCGGCTGATGCTGGGCGAGATGGCGGTGATCGGCGTCAGCGCCGGAGTGCTCGGAGCGCTGGCGGCGCTGGCCGGCGCCCGCGGGCTCGGCGTGCCGGTGAGCACGGGCCGGGCACTGGCCTCGGTGCCCGCGGCGCTGGTCCTCACGCTGCTGGCCGCCGCCTGGCCGGTGTGGCGGGCTTCGCTGCCCGCGCCGCTGTCCGGGGCCCTCGCGACTGGACGGCCGCGTTCGCTCCCCGGCAGCGGTGACAGCGCCGGCGGTGGCTCACCGCGTGGGCTGCTGCAGTTGGCATACCTGAACCTGCGTGGCGACCCCGGCCGCACGGGGCTGGGAATGGCGGCAGTGGCCCTCGGCTCGGCAGGCCTGACGACGGTGCTGGCGATCACGATGGCCTTTCACGGCAGCATGGTGGGCAGCCTGCTCGGTGATGTGATCTCGCTGCAGGCCCGCCGGGTCGACTATCTCGCGGTCGCCATCACCCTGGCGCTCGCCGCGGTCGCGGTCGCCGATGTCAGCTACCTCAACATGCGCGAGCGCCGTGAGGACCTGGCGCTGCTGCGGGCGGTCGGGTGGACGAATCTGCAGCTGGGCCGGCTGATCACCATCGAAGGGGTGCTGATCGGACTGGCCGGCTCGGCGGCGGGCGCCTCGCTGGGCTTGGGGGTCACCGCGCTGCTGGCCGGCTCGACGCCGGGCGCCTTGTGGTTGCTGGCGGGGCTCACCATGCTGACCGGCGTCCTGGTCAGCGCGCTGGCGACCTTGCTGGCGGCGCTGTCCTTGCCGTTGTTGGTTGGGGCGCCCTCGCTGACCGAGGACTGAGCCTGCGGCAGACTGCACGCTGTGCCTGACCCGACCGAGTCCGCCGACGCCTGGGATGGCGATGACGCCGCCCACGACCTGGCTGCCCAGAGCGCTCCGGTGGCGACCGAGCCCCGGGTGCTGGTGGTCGGCATCGGCGTCGATGGCTGGGAGGGGCTTGGCGCGCCAGCCCGGGCGGCTCTGACCGAGGCTGAGCTGGTGCTGGGCAGCGATCGCCAACTGCGCCTGCTGCCCGCGCACCTGCGGGCCGAGCGGCGCGCCTGGCCGTCTCCGATGCTGGCCTCGTTGCCCGGGTTGCTCGCCGAGAGCGGCCGCCGCCGGCTGGTAGTGCTGGCCAGCGGCGATCCGATGCACTACGGCATCGGCGGCACGCTGGTGCGCTCGCTGGGCCCGGGGTCCGTCCAGGTCATACCGCAGGTGTCCTCGCTGTCGCTGGCCGCCGCTCGGCTCGGCTGGCCCTTGGAGGAGACCGAGGTGGTCAGCGTGATGGGCCGGCCGATGGCCGCGCTGCACCCGCTGTTGCAGCCAGGGCGGCGGCTGTTGGCGCTGCTCGGCTCGGCAGCTGACGCCGCGTCCCTGGCCCAGTTGCTGTGTCAGCGAGGCCTGGGCCCCAGCGAGTTGACGCTGCTGTGCGAGCTGGGCGGACCCGCCGAACGGCTGTGGCGCTCCCATGCCGAAGACTGGTCACCGCGACCGGACGAGCCGCTGGCGGTCCTGGCGATCGAGGTTCGCACGGTGCCGGGGGCCGCGCTGCTGCCGGCTTCGCCGGGGCTGCCCGACGAGGCTTTCGACACCGACGGCCAGCTCACCAAGTCCGAGGTGCGGGCCATCACCCTGGCGGCGCTGGCCCCGGTGCCCGGTCAACTGCTCTGGGACGTCGGCGCCGGTAGCGGCAGCGTCGGCATCGAGTGGATGCGCAGCCATCCGTCCTGCCGGGCAGTGGCGATCGAGGCCCGTGCGGACCGGTTGGAGCGGATCGCGGCCAACGCGCAGGCACTGGGCGTGCCGGGACTGCGACTGGTGGCCGGGCAGGCGCCCCAGGCGCTGGACGGCCTGCCGCGACCGGAGGCGATCTTCGTCGGTGGCGGGGTCAGCCGGCCAGGAGTGCTGGAAGCCTGTGAGGCAGCGCTGGCGCCCGGCGGCCGGCTGGTGGCCAACGGCGTCACGGTGGAGACCGAGGCCGTGCTGGCGGACTGGCATCGGCGGCTGGGCGGGCGGCTGATCCGGATCGCGGTGCAGCGGGCTGAGCCGGTCGGCGGGTTCACCGGCTGGCGGCCGGCCATGCCGGTCACCCAGTGGAGTCACACCAAGCAGGGGGTCTACCGGGAGGCAGCGCGGTGACGGTTCACTTCATCGGGGCCGGACCGGGGGCGGCGGACCTGATCACCCTGCGCGCGCAGCGGATCCTGGCCTCCTCGCAGGTCTGCCTGTACGCCGGCAGCCTGGTTCCGGCTGAGGTGCTCGAGCACTGCCCGCCTGGCGCCCGGCTGGTCGACACCGCCGAGCTGAGCCTGGACCAGATCATCGCCGAGCTGGTGGCCGCCGACCAGGCCGGGCACCAGGTCGCCCGGTTGTGCAGCGGCGATCCGTCGCTGTTCAGCGCGGTGGCCGAGCAGCTGCGGCGCCTGGATCAGGCCGGCGTCGGCTATGACATCACCCCGGGGGTGCCGGCGTTCGCGGCGGCGGCGGCGGCGCTGGGCCGCGAGCTGACCGTCCCGGGGGTCGGCCAGAGCGTGATCCTGACCAGGACGGCCGAGCGGGCCACCGCCATGCCGCCGGGGGAGGAGCTGGGCAGCCTCGGCGCCGGCGGGGCGACCCTGGTCCTGCACCTGGCCGTGCAGCGGATCGAGGCCGTCGTCGCCGAGCTGGTCGGCAACTACGGCGTGGACTGCCCGGTCGCGGTGGTGGCCTACGCCAGCCGGCCCGAGCAGCAGATCCTGCGGGGCACCCTGGCCGACATCGCTGAGCAGGTCCGGCAGGCCAGCATCCGGCGGACCGCGGTGATCGTGGTCGGCCGGGTGCTGACCGCGGCCGGCTTTCCGGACAGCCACCTGTACTCGGCCGCTCGGGATCGAACCGCGCACTGAGCCTCCCGGCGGCGCCGCTCAGCGGCCCAGCCCTGGCGAATTCGACGCGCCCGAGGGCTTGTGAATGCCTGGAAACTTGTTCAACTTGAATGCATCAGGCATGATTCTCCAGTGCCGGACGCCATCCAGCAGTCGCCCCAGGGCAGTCGTGTGCTGCTGTCGGTGGGCGCCGCGGCCGGCCGCCTCGGCGTGGCGCCTGCCACCGTGCGCAGCTGGGAGCGTCGCTACGGCCTTGCGCCTGGCGGTCGCAGCGACGGCGGTCACCGCCGCTACACCGAGGCCGACCTCGACCGGTTGCTGCGCATGCAGGAGCTGGTCAGCCGGGGCCAGGCGCCCGCTGCCGCCGCCCGAGCGGTGCTGAGCGACCACCCCGAGCACAGCCTGACGCCGACCCGTCCCGCGGGCGGGCCGGCGACCACCCGCTCGGCTCCGACGGGACGGCGGCCCAAGCACGGCGGAGGGCCTGGTGGCCGGGTGCTGGCGGTGCCGGGCGCCTCGCCAGAGGTTCGGGGGCTGGCGCGCGCTGCCAGCCGGCTGGACGCCGACTCCGCGGCCGGTCAGATCGGGGACCTGCTGGTCAGCCGGGGCGCGGTGCGCACCTGGAACGAGGTGCTGCGCCCGGTGCTGGTGTCGATCGGGGTTCGCTGGGTTCGCACCGGCGTGGACGTCGAGCACGTGCTCAGCGAAGCGGTCATGGACGCGTTGCGGGCCTACCGCGCCTTCCTGCCACGGCCGGTGCCCGGCCGTCCGGTGCTGCTGGCCTGCGCTCCCGAGGAGCAGCACACCCTGCCCCTGCACGCGCTGGCGGCCGCGCTGGCCGAGCAGCGGGTGCCGCTGCGACTGCTGGGCGGCCGGGTGCCCACAACGGCGGTGGCCGCCGCGGCGCGCCGGACCTCCGCCGGCGCGATCTTCCTGTGGCGGCACTGCCAGGACGCCGAGGCCGGGGCGCCGGCCCGCCCGGACGAGCTGGCAGAGCTCGCCGAGCTGACCCGCAGCCGGCCGGCGCGGCGGTTGGTGGTCGGCGGCTCGGGCTGGCAGCAGGGCGCGCTACCGGTGGGCGCCAGTTTCGCCAACGACCTTGAGGCGGCGCTCCGGCTACTCCAGTCGGCAGCTCGATAACTTGTGCAGCGCTTGTCAGTTGCTTTGCCGCCGACCGCCGACTAAACAGGTGTGCAGGAGTCGAGTTTCCGAAAGGCCGGCACTGAAGCCGACAGCAGGCCGGCAGCAGTCCGACGCCAGACCGGCGAGAGGGCCGCGGCCGGCGCGAGGGTCGCGGCCGGCATGAGAGCCGCGGCCGGCAGGCAAGGTGAACCCGGCCAGGCGAGGTGAGACCCAGGCGAGGTGAGACAGGGACATCATGACCGGACCGGACGTGCTGGTGACCGGCGCCTCGGGATTCATCGGCTCACACCTGTGTCAAGCGCTGGAGGTGGCCGGCTATCGGGTCCGGGCGATGACCCGGCATCCGGAGCGCTACTTCGGCGCCGGCGAGCCGGTGGCCGGCGACGTCGGCCGACCGGCCAGCCTGCAGGAGCCGCTGGCAGGCGTCGAAGCCGCTTACTATCTTGTGCATTCATTGGACTCGGCCCAGTTCGAAGAGGTGGACGCCCAGGCTGCCCGAGCGTTCGGCGCCGCCGCCGCCGAGGCCGGCGTCGGGCGCATCATCTATCTCGGCGGGCTGGGCGCCGACGATCAGCAGCTGTCGGCGCACCTGCGTTCCCGGCGCGCGGTGGAGACCCTGCTCGGTGAGGCAGGCGTGCCGGTCACCGTCCTGCGGGCGGCGGTCGTGATCGGCCACGGGGGGATCTCGTGGGAGATCACCCGGCAGCTGGTGGACCATCTGCCGGTGATGATCGCGCCCCGGTGGGTGAGCACCCGCACCCAGCCGATCGCGCTGGCCGACGTGGTGCGCTACCTGGTCGCTGTGCTGCAGGCGCCCGAGTCGGCCGGGCAGGTGTACGAGATCGGCGGGCCCGAGGTGTTGCGCTACATCGACATGCTGCAACGGGCGGCGCGGGTACAGCACAAGCGGATGCTGCCGGTGCTGCCGGTGCCGTTGCTGACGCCGAGGTTGTCCTCGGCGTGGCTGGCGCTGGTGACCGATGTGAACCTGGCGACCGCCCGCAACCTGGTCGATTCGATGACCACCGAAGTGGTGGTGCGGCAGAACTCCATTCAGCGGCTGGCGCCCGGTCCGACGATCGGGTACGACGAGTCGGTGCGGCAGGCGCTGGCGGCCCGTCGGGCCGCGGCCGGCGCCGGACCGAGGCGCCGGCTGCCGCGAGCCGGATGAGGTACCTGCCGGCCCTGCTGCGCCCAGTCCTGGTCGACAAGGCGCCTCGCGATCACCGCGAGCCCGACAGCGCGTTCCGGCGCCGCCGGCTGGTGGTCGCGCTGGTGCTGGTCGCCGGCGCGCTGATGCTCGGCCTGTCGCTGTCGGTGCGACCGGCGGACCCGGCGTTCTACCCGTTGACGGCGGGGTTGGCAGCGGTCTGGTTGATCGGGGGCCTGGGGTCGGGCCCGCTGCATCTGGGCCGGATCAGCTTTCGGGGCGAGCTCCGCCGGCCCGTGCTGACGCCGGTGGCCATCGGGCTGGCGGCCGCCGCGGTGTTCGTGCTGGGCGCCCTGGTGGTGCGTGAGATCGACCCGCTGCGGGCGCTCACCGAAGACGTTCTGGACCACGCCCGGTACGGGTCGCTGCCGCTGGTCGCCGCGGTCACGCTGCTCAACGGGATCGCCGAGGAGATCTTCTTTCGAGGAGCGCTGTACGCCGCCCTGGGCCAGCGGCGCCCGGTGCTGGCCTCCACCGGTATCTACGCGGTGGTGACGGTGGCCACCGGCAATCCGATGCTGGTGTTCGCTGCGGCCGCCCTGGGCTTGATCCTGGGCCTGCAACGGCGGGCTTCGGGCGGCATCCTGGCGCCGATGCTGACTCACGTCACCTGGTCGCTGGTCATGCTGCTGGCGTTGCCGCCGCTGTTCGCCGGCTGAGCCGGGCCGACCCCACGCGCAGGCTGCTCAACCCCGGCCTGAGGGTTGGCCGTAACCGGCCAACGCCGTCCGGGCGGCGGCCAGTTGCTCGGAATCCAGCAGCTGTGGAACGCCGAGCTGACGCGCTCGCCAGGCCAGCTCGGCGGTGTACTCGACGGCGTCGGCGACTGCCATCGCCGCGTCGAGGTCCGCGCCCACCGCCACGACGCCGTGGTTGGCCAGCAGCACCGCGAACCCGGCGCCCAGCCTCGCCACGCAGGCCTGGGCCAGCTCGGCGGTGCCGTAGCGGGCGTACGGCGCCACCGGCACCGCCTCGCCGGCCCGGACGATCAGGTAGTGCACGGGCGGAATCTGCTCGCCGAGCACCGCGAAGGTGGTGGCGAACATCGAGTGGGTGTGCACCACCGCGCCGACATCCGGGCGTGCGCGGTAGACGCCCAGGTGCAGGGCCACCTCGGAGGTCGGCCGCAGCGCGCCGTCGAGCTGGGCGCCGTCGAGTCCGAGCACCGCCACATCGCTGTCTCGCATGCCGGGGTAGGCCAGGCCGGTGGGGGTGATCGCGATCCTGCCGGTGGCCGGGTCGCGGACCGAGACGTTGCCCGAGGCGCCGCGCACAAGCCCGGTCGCCAGCAGCTGGTGGCAGGCCCGCACCACCGCGGCGCGCTGGTCGGGGAGGAGCACAGCTGGTTACGCTACCGGCCATGCGAACCATTGACTGGGTCGACGGCATGGTTCGGATCATCGATCAGACCAGGCTGCCGGCCGAGCTGGTGAGCATCGACCTGCGCGAGGTCGACGAGCTGGTCGTCTCCATCCGGTCCCTGGCAGTGCGGGGCGCGATGGCCCTGGGAGTGGCCGGCGCGCTGGGCATGGCCCTGGCCGCGTGTCGCTCGGCCGAACGCGACGGCGATCTGGACGCCGACCTGGCGGTGGCTGCCGACAAGCTCAGCGGCGCGCGTCCGACCGCGGTGAACCTGTCCTGGGGTGTCGAGCAGGTGCGCTCAGCCCGCGCCGCAGGCGCCGGCGTCGCCGAGCTGGTGGCTGCCGCGCTGGCGATCCGGGACGCCGACATCGAGGTCAACCAGGCGCTCAGCGACCGCGGCGCGCAGCTGCTGGCCGGCGCCCGTCGAGTGTTGACCCACTGCAATGCCGGCGCGCTGGCCGGTGTCGAGTTCGGCACCGCGCTGGGGGTCATCGAGCGGTTGCACGCCGCGGCGCCACTGGAGATGGTCTACGTCTGCGAGACCCGGCCACTGCTGCAGGGCAGCCGGCTGACCGCCTGGGAACTCGGGCGCCGAGGCATCCCGCATCGGGTCATCGTCGACTCCGCCGCGGCCGGGCTGATGCTGGGCGGCCAGGTCGAGGCGGTGGTGGTGGGCGCGGACCGGATCGCGGCCAACGGTGATGTCGCGAACAAGGTCGGGACCGTCTCGCACGCGCTGGCCGCCAGCTACGCCGGCATCCCGTTCGTGGTGGCCGCGCCGGAATCGACCATCGACCGCGCGACCGAGAGCGGCGCCGGGATCCGCATCGAGCTGCGCGACGCCGGCGAGGTGCTGGCCATGGCCGGCCAGCGGGTGGCCGCGCCGGGCAGCACCGGGTGGAACCCGGCCTTCGACGTCACCCCGGCTGCCCTGGTCACCGCGATCGTGACCGAGCTGCGCACCATCGACGGCCGGGCCGACGACGCCATCGACGGCCGGGCCGAGGACGCCATCGACGGCTCGCCCGGGGACAGCGTCGACGCCTCACAGGGCCCGGGCAGCGTCGCGCAGCCGGAGTGATCCACGCGCGGGAGTGCCCGGCAGGGTTAGATGTGCAGGTGCCCGCCGAACGCCACCCCCTGGAGCAGCATCTGCTCACCGCGCTGACGGCGTTGCCACGGGGCGCCAGCCGCGACCTCGACGCCCCGGTCCGAGCGGGCAGCGCGCTGTCGGTCAGGCAGGCCAGCCAGCTGTTCCAGGCGCAGTGCGAATCCCGCCAGGCCGACCTGGCGGCGATCTGGATGCAGACCCAGGGCCGTGGTTACTACACCATCGCCTCATCGGGCCATGAGGGCAACGCGGCGGTCGCGGCGGCGCTGCGCCCGGACGACCCGGCGCTGCTGCACTACCGCTCCGGCGGCTTCTACTGCGCGCGCTCCCAGCAGCTGCCCGGTCACGACCCCGTCCGCGACATCCTGGGCGGCGTGGCCGCGGCCGTCAGCGAGCCGATCGCGGGCGGGCGGCACAAGGTGTTCGGCAACGCCGAGCTGGCCGTCATCCCGCAGACCTCCACGATCGCCTCGCACCTGCCGCGCGCGGTCGGGCTGGCTTTCGCCCTGGGCCGTGCCCGTCGAACCGGGGTGCAGACGCCGTGGGCGCCCGACTCGATCGTGGTCACCAGTTTCGGCGACGCCTCGGCCAATCACTCCACGCTGGTGGGCGCGGTCAACAGCGCCTCGAGCACGGTCTATCAGGGCCTGCCGATGCCGTTGCTGATGGTGTGCGAGGACAACGGCCTGGGGATCAGCACCCGGACCCCGTCCGGCTGGATCACCCAGCGGTTCTCGGCCCGTCCCGGTCTGCGCTACCTGGCGGTGGACGGCTGTGACCTGGCCGATGTCTATGACGCGGCCAGCCAGGCGGTCCAGTTCGTCCGGACGGCCCGCAAGCCGGCGTTCCTGCACCTCAGGACCGTCCGGTACCTCGGCCACGCCGGGTCGGATGCGGAGGTGGCCTACCGCACCCCGGCCGAGATCGCCGCCGACTACGAGCGCGATCCGCTGCTGGCCACCGCCGAGTTGCTCGCAGCCGCCGGATTCGCCGACGGCCCCGAGCTGGCGGCGCGGTATTCCGCGATCGGCGACCGCGTTCGCGAAGTGGCGGTCCAGGTGCTGACCGAACCGCAGCTGGGCTCGGCCGCGCAGGTGACAGCGCCACTGGCGCCGCGCGGCGCCGAGCAGGTGGCCGCGGCGGTGGCCACGCCGTCCGAGGTCGATCGCGGCGCGCTGTTCGGCCGGCTGCCCGAGGAGGAGGGGCCCTTGACGCTGGCGCAGTCGATCAACCGCGCCTTGCACGACGAGATGGCCCGGCGGCCGCAGGCGTTGCTGTTCGGCGAGGACGTCTCGGTCAAGGGCGGGGTGTACGGGCTGACCAGGGGCTTGCGCAAGAGCTTCGGCGGGGCGCGGGTGTTCGACACGATCCTCGACGAGCAGGCCATCCTGGGGGTGGGCCTGGGCGCCGCGCTGGCCAATTTCCTGCCGATCCCTGAGATCCAGTACCTGGCCTACCTGCACAACGCCGAGGACCAACTTCGCGGCGAGGCCGCCACGCTGCAGTTCTTCTCCCAGGGCCAGTACCGCAACCCCATGGTCGTCCGGATCGCCGGCCTCGGCTACCAGAAGGGCTTCGGCGGCCACTTTCACAACGACAACTCGGTGGCGGTGCTGCGCGACATCCCCGGCCTGGTGGTGGGCGTGCCCGCCCATCCTTCCGACGCCCCGGCCATGTTGCGCAGCCTGATCGCCGCCGCCGCCGTGGACGGGACCGTCAGCGTCTTCCTCGAGCCGATCGCCCTTTACCACCAACGTGATCTGTTCGCCGCCGGTGACGGTGGCTGGCTCGCCGAGTACGCCGGGCCGGACCGGTGGGCGGCCGGGCACATCCCGATCGGCCAGGCCCGCCGCTGGCTGGTCGACGGCGCGGCCGACGGTGGCCCGGCGCACCGAGCCGAGGCCGCGGACCTGAGCATCATCACCTTCGGCAACGGCGTGCCGATGAGCCTGCGAGTGGCCAAGACCCTTGCCGAAGAAGGGGTGTCGGTTGCGGTGCTGGACCTGCGGTGGCTTTCGCCGTTGCCCGTCAAGGACATTCTTCGCGAGGCTGCCAGCAGCGGCCAGGTGCTGGTCGTCGATGAGACCAGGCGCTCGGGCGGGGTGTCTGAGGGCATCGTCACCGCGCTGGTCGACGGCGGCTTTCGGGGTCCGATCAAGCGGGTCACCAGCGTCGACAGCTTCATACCGCTCGGCGATGCGGCCAGGGCGGTGCTGCTGGACGAGGCCACCGTGCTGCAGGCAGCCCGTTCGCTGCTGTCGGCGCTGGTTCCGGAGTAGCCATGCCGGCGCACCCGTACTGGCCGTTGTGGGATGTGCGGCTGTCGGTGGCGGATCTTCAACTACGGCCGATGACCGAGGCAGACCAGCTGCCGTTGGCCGACCTGCTGCCCGACGACCTGGAGCTCGACCCCCAGGCGACCCGCTATCCCGGCCTGGACGAGGCGACCAACCGGCGGGTGATCGGCTTTCAGAGCTACTGGAGCAGCTATGGAAGCTGGAAGCCCGAGCGGTGGCGGTTGCCGTTCTGCGTCCGGGTCGGCGGTGAGCTGGTGGGGGTGCAGGAGCTGGAGGCCGAGGACTTCGCGCTGCTGCGCACCGTGGACAGCGCCTCGCACCTGGCGCCGCGGGTGCGAGGTCGGGGGATCGGTAAGCAGATGCGCCGAGCCGTCCTGGCGCTGGCCTTCGGCCCGCTGCAGGCCGAGGCCGCGATCACCTCGGCCTGGCATGACAATCACGCCTCGCTGGCGGTGTCGCGGGCACTGGGTTACCAGCCCAACGGCGAGTCGCTGCACCCGCGCGGAAACGGGGTCGACACGATGACGCACCTGCGCCTGCGCCGCTCGCAGTGGTTGGCCGCGGGCGGCGCCGCAGGAGTCGTTCTCGAGGGCGTCCCGGCCTGCCTGCCCTACTTCGGACTGACATCCTGAGCCGCGGTCAGCGTCCGAGGCGTCGTCGCGCGGTGATCAGGCCGGCGTGTGGAAGACCCCGGTCAACCGGGTCGCCGCGTTCGCGCCGCGGTTGATGATGCCCAGTTGATCCGAGGGCAGAGCGCGGATGTGCGAACCGGAGTACCCCATCGGCGTGAGGAAGGTGCTCCAACACGCGACCCAGGTCTCCAGCTCGCCTGTCTGCGGGTTGACGACCGGTTCGTGCCGCTGGCGGACCCGCTCCTGGACGATGTACTTGCCGGCCACCGCCGAGTCCAGGGCCGCGGCCCACTCGCGGTCCGTTGACATCCAACCGACGGTGATCCCTCGGCCGCCGTGGTCGTTGCAGGGCTTGAGGATCAGGTTCTGGCGCTCGGACCGGCAGTAGTCCAGGAGCTTGACCGACTCGCCGCCGGCTTCGGTCTCGGCGTCCACCAGTAGCCTGGTCCAGGGCAACACCCGGTCGAACAGCTCCACCTCGTCGTCGGTGAAAGCCTCGCGCCAGCGTGGGTCAGACAGCAGGGCGAGGCTTCCCTTGTTGGCGTAGAGCAAGCTCTCCATGGTCGTGAGCAGGATCGTGCCACCCGCCTCGTGCGCTGCGAAGATGGGCTCGACCGCGGCCTCGCCGGCCGGGTCGGACATGACTTGGTTCAGCGAGAAGTACCGCAGCACGACATCGATGGGCGTGCCGTCGAGGTAGAGCTTGCCGTTGTTGTTCACGACCTGGCTCACCTCGCCCAGCATCAGGTCGATGCCGCATCCGCGCAGCATCTCCTGAAAGGAGAGCAGGAGGGGCATCAGCGGTCGCAGGGCGCCGTCGGCCTCGAGCAACGCGACCACCGGCTGCGCGCCCCGGGCCACCGGCTCAGCCGCGGCCCGTAGGCTCCGCGCGATCTGCTCGCCGGTGTGCACGTGGCCGAGCCCGTGCTCTTCGGCGAATCTCCGGAATGGCTCCACCTGCATCAGCGCGGGCATGACCTGGGCCTGATCGATGCCGCCGAGCTGGCTGCCGACGTTGAACTCCAGCAGCTTGAACCCCACGCCGTCGTGGTACAGGTCCGATCGCCCGTAGAGCTCGGGAGGCTGGTCGGCCAGCCTCCTCATCAACCCGGCTTCTCGCGGGTTGAAACCGACCTGGCTGCAGTAGGCGGCCAGATCTCCGCCGAACATGCGGCCCGGCAGGGTCTGCAGGATGCGGAAGAAGTCGGCCAGATCCGCCGCGGCCCGCCGGATCTCGGACTCGGCCACGAAGAACGGCCGTGGCATCAGGCGGTCACCGAAGCATTGGAGGTACTGCTGTGGAAAACGCGCCTTCGCCACCACATCCCGTAGCTCGCTCTGGGGGTCCAGGCATCGCTTGATGTAGTCCTCGGTGACCGAGTCGGTCATCTGCTCGTCCTTTCGGTGGAGGTTTCTGAGACCGCCTGCTCGGGAAGCTCCCGCAGCGTGCGGAGTGGTGACAGGAACGGTGGCAGCCACACCAGGATCAAGCCGGCTACGCCTACGGTCAGGGCAGCTCGAGCCCCGACGAACTGCCCCACCAGGCCCGCGACGCCCGCGCCGACGGTCAGCGAGCCGAACAGCAGGAACCGCATGGTGGCGTTCATCCTCCCGAGCAACCTGTCGGGCGTCACCCGTTGCCGAAGGCTCACTTGGAGGACGTTGTTCACCCCCACCTGGGCGGTCGTGAGGAGCCAGCCGAACGCGGCCAACCACCCGAGCAGTCCGTGGTTCAGGAAGGGGATGAACAGCTTGACCGGCACGGTCGCCAGTCCGACCAGCCACATCACCCGCCCGTACCCCAGCCACGTCCCCAGCCGTCTCGCGGCGGTGGTGCCCAGCAGCACCCCGCCGCCGCCGAGGGCCATGAACAGCCCGACGGAGGCTGCGGAGAAGCCGAGGTCCTGGGTCAGCAGGACGGGCAGGATCACGACGCTGATCTGCACGGACAGGTTGTTCAACACGCCGGTCATCGCGATGGGGCGTAACAGCGGATGACCGGACACGAACCGGATGCCCTCGCCGACCTCGCGCCATAGGCCGGCGCCAGACCTTGCCGAGGTGCGGCTACCGCCTCTCTTCCGGATCCGGCTGAGGCAGATCGCGGACCAGGTGAAGGTCGCGGCGTTGAAGGCGACCGCGAGGGGCGCGGTGAGCAGTTGAACCAGGAACCCGCCTACGCTGCGCCCGCCGATCATGTTGACCGCGTCGATGCTCGCCAGCTTGGTGTTCGCGGCCACGAGGTTCTCTCGTCCCACCAGGTGCGGCAGGAAGCTTTGGGCGCTCACGTCGAAGAACACCGTCGCGACGCCGGCGAGGGCGACCACCAGGTACAGCTGCCCGATGGTCAGCATGTGCAGCGACCACGCGATCGGGACGGATCCGAAGAGCACGGCGCGGGCCAGGTCGGCCGTGACCAGCACCCGGCGCTTGTCGAGACGGTCGACCCACGCCCCGGCGGGCAGGCCGATCAGCAGGAACGCGGCTGTGCTCAAGACGTTGAGCAGGCCCACCTCGCCAGCGCTGGCGTTCATAGTGAGCACGGCGAGCAGTGGTAGCGCGATGTAACTGACCTGGGTGCCGAGTTTGCTGGCCAGCGCCGCGGCGAAAACCAGCTGGAAATCTTTGTTTCCCGACACCGATTCCGATGACTGCGCCCCGTGCCTGCCGCTCCGCCACCGATCGAGTGTCAGCTGCATTTCTACTCCGGTTCCGATAAGCGCGTCCGGCACAGACGGTGCGGAGACTGCGTGCTAGGACTGCGACACCCCCGCCTAGTGATGGGGAGCGGCGGATAACTGGTTGTCCGTTCTGACAGGCACTCAATTCAGTGGCCCGGCCAGCGGTGCTTTCCGAGATTCAGGCGTCGAGGCCCGGCACCTGCAGGAGGACGCGCCCGGCGAGCTGCTGGACGCAGGCCTGAGACATCGCACTGCAGAGATCTCGCCTAGGACATATCTCGCCTAGAACATCTTGTGGCCGGCCTTGGTGTCTTCGACGGGGCTACGGCGGGCATCACCGACAATTCTCGATAGCGCTTGACAAAAGGATGCAGCCAGGACGACAACACGTGAGGGATCTTGCCGTTTGGCGCACGATCAGGTCGATGCGGCGATAGCGCGAATCCGCAGTGGCTACAGTCCGTCGAACGTATGACCCAGTGAACCGTCAGCAGAGTAACATTGTCGACTTAAGACGACAACAGGCGACAAGGGCAGTTCGCGTCAACAGCTATGCGATTCAAAATTCGCCGGACGTGAGGCAGATTCGCCGACGGCCTGCACGCACGCGGGACAGCCCGTCCTGTCGGGGCAGTGTGCTGAGCATGCCGATCCGGCCGGCAGGGGAGTAGAACTTCAAGGATGAGCGAATCGATGACACCCAGCGAGCACGACCCTGCGGCCGAGCACGACCCTGCGGCCGAGGACGACCCTGCGGCCGAGGACGACCTCCGGCAGCACGCCCAGGCCGACACTGAAGGCGGGGAGTCGACGCCAGGCCAAGGCGAGGACGTGCAACGCGAGCACACCGAGGATCCAGCCGAAGGCTGACCGACCGGCGGGGCAGGGACTGGCCGCTCACGCGAGCGGTCAGCCGATGGACGCAAGCCGGGCCGCCGATCTGAGGAGGGCAGGGCAAGCCGCGAGCTAAGTGCGAACGGTGCGGCAGCCGAGCTTGGGGTTGCCGGTTCCCAGGCCCACATTGATGGCGTAGGCGCACACCGTGTGCAGCCCGGCCGGCAGTGTCACGGTGATGTCGAAGCCTTGATTCGGCCCGGCTGACTTGGCCAGAGCGACGTCCGGGCGCGCCACCGGGAACCTGAACCAACCGAGGGCGCGTCCATCGGAGTAGACCGCGATGGCCAGCGGCAGCGTCCGGTTGTCCGGATCGACCGCCCAGCCGCGGACCCGGGCCCGGTGGCCGCTGAGCGCCACCGTGCTGTCGTGGTACCCGCTCGGGTTATGGCCTGCCGTCGAGGCCGGCAGCGGGCCCCGGGCGTCGGCGAAGTCCTCGGTGAGCCAGAGCTTGCCGGTTCTGGCGTCGATCAGGACGTCGATGCCGACGAACCGCGTCGACCTGGACAAGATGTTGAGCCGATGCCCGTCCTGCGGGGGCTTCTCGTTGTACATGGCGCTCTGCAGGCTGTTGGCTCCGGCAGTGGTGCGAGCAGTGGTCCAACCGATGTTCTCCGCGATCGAGTGCCAGAGGACGCCTGCCTGGCTGATCCGGGCGCCGAGCGAGGGCTCGCCGGGTAGTTGATGGGACAGCACGTTGGCCCTGGCCATCGCCAGGTTGTGCCGACGCGCGCTGCTGGTCAGGGCTGTGCTCGAGCCCAGGACGGGCAGTCCGTGGGCCACCCGCTGAGCGTTGAGCATCCTCATCACGCTGGTGGCCGCGGCGGTCTCGGCAGACGTGGCCGCGTGAGCGGTGCCTGGGCGCGCCAGCAGGCAGAGCCCCGCCACGAGCATGGCCACCAGCGCTAGGGCCACCTGGGATCGGTGGGCCGGACGCATGGCAGCCGCCACCTGCGAGCAGGGCATCTGTCTCCCATCTGCGTCGCGCCGGCGGGCGCCAGCGGCGATGGGCGTCTTATCGGCGCACAGAGTGCTGGCTTGAGCGGCGCCGCGAGCCGGCTTGAAACCGACGGCAACCGGCTCAGCGGCTGGCGGCCTTCTTGTACTGGCGCACCGACAGCGGGATGAAGATCAACAACAGCAGCGCCACCCAGCCCAGGGTGTAGAGGACCGGATGCTGCAGTGACCAGTAGTCGGGCGCTGGCACGTCGGCAGCGGTGTTGCCGAAGAGGTCCCGGGCGGCCTGGGTCACCGACGACACCGGATTCCAGTTGGCGACAAACTTTAGGGGGGCGGGGAAGTTGTTGGTCGGCACGAAGGTGTTGGCGATGAAGGTCAAGGGGAAGATCACCACGAACGAGGCGTTGTTCACCACCTCAGGGCTGGGCACCAGCAGCCCGACCCAAGCCATGATCCAGGAGATGGCGTAAGCGAAGAGCAACAACAGCAGGAAGCCCCCGATCGCCTCGCCCACCGAGCTGCGGATGCGCCAGCCGACCAGCAGCCCGGTCAGCGACATCACCACGATGATCAGCACGTTGTTGGCGACATCGCTGCCGGTGCGCCCGATCAGCACCGCCGACCGTGACATCGGCAGCGACCGGAACCGGTCGATGATGCCCTTCTTGATGTCATCAGCCATGCCCGCCCCGGTCAGGGTGGCGCCGAAGATCACCGTCTGGGCAAAGATGCCGGGGATCAGGAACTCGCGGTAATTGGTGCCCTCTACCTGGATGGCGCTGCCGAAGACGTAGGCGAACAGCAGGATGAACATGATCGGCGAGATCGTGGAGAACACCAGCAGATCCGGCACTCGCTTGATCTTGATCAGGTTGCGCTTGGCCACGATGGCGCCGTCGGCGATCGGTTTGAGCATGCTCATCTGGTCCCCACCTCCTCCTTCGCGCCGGTCGTGGGGCCGGTCTTCGGACCGGTCTTCGGGCCGGTCGTGGCGCCGCCGGCCGCCGCCTCGGCGTCCTCTTCGGACGGGTGGCCGGTCAGGCTCAGGAACACGTCGTCGAGAGTCGGACGGCGCAGCGCCACGTCGAGCACCGCGATGCCGCTGGCGTCGAGGCGGCGTAGCGCCTCCATCAACAGGCTGGCGCCGCCGGACACCGGAGCGACGATTCGGCGGCTGTGCTCCTGCACCTCGACCGGCACGCCGGCCAGCTCGGTCATGAGGGCGCGCGCGGCGGGCAGATCCTCCCGCCGGACCAGCACGATCTCGACCCGCTCGCCGCCGACCTGGGCCTTGAGGCTGTCAGCGGTGCCTTCGGCGATGGCACGTCCGTGATCGATCACCAGGATGTTGTCCGCGAGCCGGTCGGCCTCTTCGAGGTATTGGGTGGTCAGCAACAGGGTGGTGCCGCCCTTGACCAACTCGACGATCACCTCCCACATGTCGGTTCGGCTGCGCGGGTCCAGCCCCGTGGTCGGCTCGTCCAGGAACAGCACCGGTGGGCGCGCCACCAGCGCGCCGGCCAGGTCAAGCCGACGCCGCATGCCGCCGGAGTAGGTCTTCACCGGCCGGTCGCCGGCCTCTTCAAGGTCGAACTGCGCCAGCAGCTCACGCGCGCGCTGCTTGGACGGCGCTCGGCCCAGCCCGTAGAGCCGGCCGACCATGTCGAGGTTCTCAAAACCCGTCAGGTACTCGTCGACCGCCGCGTACTGCCCGGACAGGCCCAGCTTGGCCCTGACCTGACCGGGGTTCTTGGCGATGTCGATGCCGGCCACCTGGGCGCTGCCCTCGTCCGGTTCGAGCAGGGTGGTCAAGACCCGGACCGCGGTCGTCTTGCCTGCGCCGTTCGGGCCCAGCAGCCCGAGTATCGTCCCTTCGGGCACCGCCAGGTCCAGGCCGTCCAGCGCGCGGAGCTTGCCGTAGGTCTTCACCAGTCCGCTGGCCGTGATCACGTCACTCATCGAATGGCGCCGGTAACTGCTCGGTCATGTCGTCGGTCCTCACATCGCGATTGACTGGTGCAAGTGTTCAAGCTAGGGCAACGTTCCGACAACGCATTTTCGCCGTGCCACCAGCGGCGATGACATGGACAGTCCGTCGCAATCTAGGTGAGGTGTCGCGCGACGCCGGACAGGCGCGGGCACGGCGAAGTCGGCGGGCTCCGGCTACGCCGACGATGTCACCACCTACTCCTACGACCCGGCCAAGGCCAAGCGGCTGCTGGCGCGGCGGGCGAGTCGGACCTGACGCTGAAGTTCTACTGGCCGACCGAGGTCAGCCGGCCGTGCATGCCGAACCTGCGGGAGCGCCTAACGCAGACAGAGGCGCGCCGACGGTTAGCGCTGCCCGAAGGGCCACCGGTAACCACGTTGACACTGCACAAACTGACGCCTAGTGTCGTACAAGGCACGATCACTAAGGAACGGTTCGTAAAGGATCTTCCGGACAAGCGTCCAGAGTCGTCGCCTGCCGGACACCGCGCCGCCGATGCCGTGAGGACTCACCGGGTTGACCAGAGACACGCGCACGCCGGACCGGCCCGCCGCGCCGGGGGCCTCCTCGGCGCCCCGGATCCGGCTCCCACTCCCGCTCCCGCTCCCCGCGGCCGAGCACCGCGTCGCCGCGGTCGCCGGCGCCGACGGCACCCCGCTGGCCCTGCACAGCTGGCGGCCGGCCGAGCCGACCGAGGCGGCCGAGGTGACGACGCTGCTCTTCTACGTGCACGGCATCCAGAGCCACGCCGGCTGGCTGTTCGAGACCGGGCCGGAGCTGACCCAGCACGGGACGGTGACGTACGCGGCCGACCGGCGCGGATCCGGCCGCAGCGGCGGCATGCGCGGCGACCTGCCCGCGGCGGGCGTGGTGCTGGAGGACTACCGGACCGCCCTGGCCCAGGCCCGGCGGGACTGGCCGGGGCTGCCGGTGGTGGCGCTGGGCCAGAGCTTCGGCGGCAGCATCCTGGCCGCCCTGGTCGCCCAGGGCCTGGAGGTCGACCGGCTCGTCTACTGCGCCCCCGCGCTGGGCCAGCAACGGGCCCGGCACGGGACCGAGCGGCTGGCCGAGCTGGCCGCGCTGACCGGCACCGAGCACTCGGCCATCGCGCTGGCCGACGAGGACTACACCGACCTCGCCCGCTACCTGGAGTTCATGGCCAACGACCGGCTCATGCTGCGCCAGGTGACCGCCCGGAGCCGGGCCACGATGGTCGAGCTGGAGCGGATCTACCTGGAGCGCCGGGCCGACACCGCGGCCCCGGTGCACCTGGTCCGGGCCGAGCACGACCCGATCATCGCGCTCGCCGAGAGCGAACGAGTCCTCACCACCCTGCACGGGAAGGTTGACGTGGCCACCTTCCGGGGCCGCCACCACTACGTCGAGTTCTCCCGGGCCCGCCGCGAGTACTGGCACTGGCTGGCGGCGACCGTGGCCGGGCGGGACTGGTGACGGCCCGGCTGGAGGTGCGGCCGGTCCGCATCCCGATGGAGCGGCCGTTCGTGCACGCCGGCCACGCCCGGTCCCAGGCCGCGTCGGTGCTGGTGGCGGTGGACCTCGACGGGGTCCGCGGCTGGGGCGAGGCCGCACCCCGGTCGTACGTGACCGGCGAGACGGTCGACACCGCGGTCGACGCGCTGAACCGGGTCCGGCCCGAGGAGCTGCTCGACCTGGCCGACCCGGCCGGCGCCCTGGACCGGCTGGCCCGGTTCGACCTGGCCGGACTGCTCGGCCGGCTGGCCGGCGCGCTGGCCCCGATGCCGGCGGCCGCGGCCGGGCTGGAGATCGCCCTGTTCGACGCCATCTGCAGGCGGCACGGCCAGACCGGCCTGGACGGGCTGCGCGGCGTCCCGGCCGCGGCGGCGCTGCTGCGCCCGCGGGCCGCCCCGGCCGCTGTCTCGGTGGTGCTGGACCTGGCCGACGACCCGGCCCGGCGGCTGGGCGGGCTGGACCCGTCCGCGGTCTGGCACGTCAAGGTCAAGGCGGGCACGGACGTCGAGGGCTGCGTCCGGCGGGTCGCCGCCGTCCGGGACGTGCTGGGCGCCGGCCCGACGCTGTCGGTGGACGTCAACGGCGCCTGGGACCGGGACCTGGCCGTCGCCGGGGCCGCCCGGCTGCGCCCGCTCGGCGTGGACTGGCTGGAGGAGCCGGTCGGCCCGCGGGACTGGGCGGCGATGCGGGCGGTCCGCGAGGCCACCGGGATGGCCGTGATGCTGGACGAGTCCTGCACCGGCCCGGCCGACCTGGACGCCGCGGCGGCCGGCGCGGCCGACTCGGTCAACGCCCGGGTCGGCAAGTGCGGCGGCCTGTTCCCGACCCTGGCCCTGGTCGCCGCGGCCCGGGAGCGCGGCCTCGGCGTCCAGCTCGGGGTGCACGTCGGCGAGGTCGGGCCGCTGTGGGCGGCCGGCCGGCTGCTGGCCTGCTCGCTGACCGACCTGCTGGCGGTGGAGGGCGGCCGGCAGGACGAGTGGTTCCCCGAGCCGCTGACCGACCCGCCGTACGCGGTGGACCGGGTCCGCTGGCAGGTCGCCCCGCTGACCGGCCCCGGCATCGGGCTGGTGCCGACCCGCGCCCTGCTCGACCGCTGCCCGCCCACCTCGGCCCCGTCCCTCTCGGCCCCGTCCCTCTCGGCCCCGTCCCCCTCAGCCCCGCCCGCATCGCCGGCCGCCCCGCCGCCCGTCTCGACGACCGCGAGGAGTTCCTCATGACCGCACGCACCGCCCTGCTCGTCGGCGCCGCCGGCGGCATCCTCCGGGAGGTGGCCGCCGGGCTCGCCGAGCAGGGCGCCCCGCTGGTGCTGCTGGACCGCGACGAGGCCGCGGTGTCCGCGCTCGCCGACCGGCTGGCCGACCTGACCAAGGTCGACGTGGTCGTCGGAGACGTCACCGACGTGGCCGCCGCGGAGCGGCAGCTGGCCGAGGTCGCGGACCGGTACCAGCCCGCGGTCCTGGTGAACGGGGTCGGCGGCGACACCCGGGTGATCGGCTACGCCGACCTGGAGGTCGCCCACTTCGAGCAGACCTACCTGGAGAACGTGATCGGCACCTTCCTGGCCATCAAGGCCTGCGCGCCGGGGATGGCCCGGGCCGGCTACGGCCGGATCGTCAACTTCGCCTCGGCCGGCGGCCGGACATACAGCCACTTCAACAACGCCGCCTACGTCGGGGCCAAGGCCGCGGTGATCGGCATGACCAAGCAGATGGCCTACGAGCTGGCGCCGTCCGGCGTGGTGGTGAACGTGGTGGCGCACGGGCCGATCGCCACCGAGCGGGTCGCCGGTGCGTGGGAGCGCCGGGACCCGGCGCAGAAGGAGCAGGTGCTGTCCCGGCTGCCGATGGGCCGGATGGGCACCGTGGCCGAGGCGGTGGGCAGCGTGCTGCACCTGTGCTCGGAGGGCGCCGGCTACACCACCGGCGCGGTGATTGACATCAACGGCGGGCTCTACATGTGAGCCCGCCCCGTCCGACCCCCCGCTTCCAGAAAGGACGATCGTGACGACCTACGTCGTTGAGTTCCGCTACCGCGTGGACCGGGCCGGCCGGGAGCCGTTCCACCCCGCGCACGCGGCCTACCTGCACGCGCTGACCGAGCGCGGGGTGCTGCTGCTCGGCGGGCCGCTGACCGGGGACAACGCCGGTCTACTGGTCTACCGGACCGCCGACCGGGCCGAGCTGGACCGGGTGCTGGCCGAGGAGCCGTACGTGACCGGGGGCGTGGTCGCCGACACGGTGGTCCGGGAGTGGCAGCCGGGCAAGGGGAGCCTGGCCGCGACGCCGGTGGCCGGGGGCCGGTCGTGACCGGCGGGCGGCTGCTGGACGGCCCGGCCCCGGCGCCCGACCCGGACGCGGCGCTGTCCTTCGAGCTGGGCGCGCTGCACGCGGCCATCGGCGACCCGCAGATGGACTCCATGCGCATGCTCAGCGAGACCGCGATGCGCTTCCCGGCCGCGCTGTCCTTCTCCTCCGGCGCCCCGTACGACGGCACCCACGACCCGGCCACCCTCCCGGTCTACCTCGACCGCTACCTGCGGCACCTGCGCGAGGGCGGGGTGCCCGAGCAGCGGATCCGCAAGCTGCTGTTCCAGTACGGCCCGGTCAACGGGTTCATCCGGGAGGAGGTCGCGCGCAACCTGCGCCAGGACGAGGGCATCGACGTGCCGGCCGACGCCGTGATGATCACCTCCGGCTGCCAGGAGGCGATGCTGGTCGCCCTGCGCGGCCTGATCACCGGACCGCAGGACGTGCTGCTCACCGTCTCCCCCGCGTACGTGGGGATCCTGGGCGCGGCCCGGATGCTGGACGTCCCGCTGGTCGGGGTGCCCGAGGGCCCGGACGGGCTGGACCCGGACACGCTGGCCGCCGCGGTCGCCGACGTGCGGGCCTCGGGGCGGCGGCCGGTCGCGGTCTACCTGATCCCGGACTTCTCCAACCCGTCCGGGACGGTGGTGCCGCTGGCCGCGCGGCACCGGCTGCTGGAGCTGGCCCGGCGGGAGCGGCTGGTCGTGCTGGAGGACAACCCGTACGGGCTGTTCGCCCGGGACGGCGAGCAGCTGCCGACGATGAAGTCGCTGGACCGGCACGGCTCGGTGCTCTACCTCGGCTCGTTCGCCAAGACCGCGTTCCCGGGCGCCCGGCTCGGGTACCTGGTGGCCGACCAGCCGGTGTCCGGTCCGGGCGGGTCGGTGCGGACGCTGGCCGAGGAGTTGTCCCGGGCCAAGAGCATGTTCACCGTCGGCACCTCGTCGCTGTCCCAGGCGGTGGTGGGCGGGATGCTGGTCGAGCACGACTACGACCTGCGCACCGCCACCCGTGCGACGGCCGCGGTGTACGCGGAGCGGCTGGACACCACGCTGGCCGCGCTGGCCGCGCACTTCCCGCCCGAGCGGCACGCCGAGCACGGGGTCAGCTGGAACACCCCGCGCGGCGGCTTCTTCCTCACCGTCGAGGTGCCCTTCGTCGCCGATCTGGCGGCGATGGAGCGCTGCGCCAGCGATTTCGGCGTGAGCTGGGCGCCGATGTCGATGTTCCACGTCGGCGGGGGCGGCGACCGGGCGATGCGGCTGGGGTTCAGCAACCTGGCCCCGGACGACATCCGGGAGGGGGTGGCCCGGCTGGCCCGCTTCATCTCCGACACCACCCCCGGCCGCTACGGTCACGATGTACCACGCGAGTGACCATTCCGGCCCGGTCCCGGACCGCAGCTCCCAAGAGGTGACGATGACCAGAAGCGACGCTAGGCAGGTCGCGGTGGTGGTGGACAGCTACTCCGCCGGCAACTTCTTCCCGGCCGCGTTCGCCCCGTACGACGTCCGGCTGGTGCACGTGCAGAGCACCCCGGAGCTGATCCCGACGATGAGCCCGCCGAACCTGAGCGCCTACGACGAGAACATCGTCATGGACGGGGAGGCGGCGCTGGTCGAGCGGCTGCGCGGCTACGACCCGGTCTGCCTGGTCCCCGGGCAGGAGTCCGCGGTCGAGCTGGCCGACCGGCTCAGCACGGCGCTGGGGCTGCCGTCCAACGGCACCGCGCTGTCCCGGGCCCGCCGGGACAAGTTCGAGATGATCGAGGCGCTGCGCCGGGCCGGCGTGCGCTGCGCGCGCCAGCTGCGGACGGCCGAACCGGCCGCCGCGGTGGCGTGGGCCGCGGGTGAGGACGGCCGGCCGGTGGTGGTGAAGCCGATCAGCTCCGCCGCCACCGACGGGGTGTTCATCTGCACCACCCCGGAGCAGGTGCGCGCGGCGGCCGAGCACGTGCTGGGCACCAGCGACATCTTCGGGTTCCGCAACACCGAGGTGCTGGTCCAGTCCTACCTGCGCGGCGCCGAGTACATCGTGGACACGGTCAGCTCCGACGGCCGGCGCTACGTCTGCGGCGTCTGGCGCTACGAGAAGACCCTGCTGCCCGACGGCCGCAACATCTACGACCGGGACATCCTCCTCGACCCCGGGTCCCCGGTGGTCGCCGAGCTGGTCCCGTACGTCGACGAGGTGCTGGACGCGCTCGGCCTGCGCTGGGGCGCGGCCCACCACGAGGTCATCGTCACCGAGGACGGCCCGGTGCTGGTGGAGGTGGGGGCCCGGGTCAACGGCAACCTCGACCCCGGCTTCCACGACGTCTGCACCGGCGGCAACCAGGCCGCGCTGGACGTGCGGGCGTACGTGCGGCCGGCCGAGTTCCAGAAGGAGTACGGCGACCGGACGTACCCGAAGCTGCGCTCGGGCGTCGTCTACAACGCCCCGACCGAGCTGGAGGGCGTCGTCACCGCGGTGGACGAGGACGTGGTGGCCCGGATCACCGCGATGCCGACGGTCCACAAGGTGCTGGTGAAGATCAAGCCGGGCGGCCGGGTCCGGCGCACCGTCGACCTGCTGACCAGCCCGCTGCGGGTCTTCTTCGTCGCCGACGACGACGCGGCGCTGGCCGCGGACTACGCCGAGGTGCGCGCCCTGAAGGACCGCGTCTACCGATTCGACTGACCGCCGCACCCGGCGTCGGCAGCCCATCCGTCCCAGGAGGATTTGCTATGCACAGTCGCATCGGCGTGTTCCTGTCGCCCGTCCATGAGACCGGCCAGGACCCGCATCTCGCCATCCGGCGGAACCTCGATCTCGTCGAGCAGTTGGACGACCTCAACTTCGACGAGGCGTGGTTCGGGGAGCACCACTCCCTGGGCTGGGGGCTGGTCGGTGCTCCGGAGACGATGATCGCCGCCGCGTCCCAGCGCACCCGGCAGATCAAGCTGGCCAACGGGGTGGTGCCGCTGTCTGGCCACCACCCCTTCCACGTCGCCAGCCGGGCCGTCCACCTGGACCACCTCAGCCGCGGCCGCTACATCCTCGGGGTCGGGCCGGGCGTGCCGTTCGACGCGGGCATGTTCGGCCTGGAGCCGCCGGTGCAGCGCACCCGGCTGGCCGAGGCGCTGCCGACGGTGCTGGAGCTGGTCAACGGCACCGAGCGGGTCACCGACAAGACCGACTGGTACGAGCTGCACGACGCCAAGCTCCAGCTGCCCCGGTTCAGCCCGGCCGGCATCGAGGTGGCCATGGCCACCAGCGGCACCTCGACCGCCAGCCCCCGGCTGGCCGGGCAGTACGGGCTGAGCATGTGCTCCTTCGCGCTGCCGTTCGCGCTGATGACCCCGGGCGCCCCGCAGCACATCGACCTGGGCCGGCAGTGGGAGCACGCCGTGGCCGCGGCGCAGGAGCACGGCAACACGATGGACCGCTCGGCCTGGCGGATCGCGCTGCCGGTGCACGTGGCCGAGACCCGCGAGCAGGCGTACGCCGACGTGCGGGAGGGCTACGACCGCTGGCTGTTCGACTACTTCGGCCGGGCCGCCGGCCGGGAGGTGCTCAGCCCGGGGGTGCCCCGGGAGAGCATGCTGGAGGCGCGGGTCGAGGCGGGCGGCGCCCTGGTCGGATCGCCCGACGACGTGGTGGCCGGGCTGCAGGCCATGCAGGAGCGCACCGGCGGCTTCGGCACCCTGCTGGTCTACGTGGCCGACTGGACCAGCTGGGAGAAGACCGACCGCAGCATGCAGCTGCTGGCCCGCTACGTGGCCCCGCGCTTCACCGGGACCACGGCGCGGCCGGTGGAGGCGGTCGACTGGGCCATCACGGCCCGCGGCGGCCGTCCGTGACCGACACCGAGCCGCTGGTGTTCCACGCCGGCCCGCACACCGGGCTGGCGGGCTGACATGCGGATGGCCAACCTGGCCGGCCGGGCCCACCTGGTGGCGGGCGACCGGTCGGTGGACGTCGCCCGGGCCAGCGGGGGCCGGTTCCCGGCCGACCCGATGGCGGTGCTCGACCGGTGGGCGGAGGTCGTGGCCTGGTCCCGGGACGTGGACGTGGCGGCGGGCGCGCCCTGGGACCCGGCCGAGCTCGGCGCGCCGTCGCCGCGGCCGCGCCAGGTCTTCGCGGTGGCCAGCAACTACCGCGACCGCCCGCTGGTGCTGCCCACACCGGCGGACCTGCCGGTCACCTTCACCAAGTTCCCGGCCTGCGTGGTCGGTCCGTACGCGGACGTCCCGCTGCCGACGGACACGGTGGACTGGGAGGTCGAGCTGGTCGTGGTGATCGGCCGGGCCGCCCACCGGGTGCCGGCTGCGGCGGCCTGGGACGTCGTGGCCGGGGTCACCGCCGGCCAGGACTTCTCCGAGCGGACCCTGCAGCTGGGCGGACCGGCCAAGCAGTTCTCGCTGGGGAAGTCGTTCCCGGCCTTCGGCCCGACCGGGCCGGTGCTGGTCACCCCGGACGAGCTGGCCGACCGCGACGACCTGGGGCTGTCGTGCCGGGTCAACGGCGAGACCGTGCAGGACGCCCGGACCCGGCAGCTGATCTTCCCGGTGGCCGAGCTGGTGGCCCGGCTGTCCGGGGTGTGCGCGCTGCTGCCCGGCGACCTCATCTTCACCGGCACCCCGGGCGGGATGGGGATGACCATGACGCCCCCGCGCTACCTGCGGGTCGGGGACGAGGTGGTCAGCCACATCGAGGGGATCGGCGGGCTCCGCAACCGCTGCACGGCGCCGGACGGGGTCACCGGGAAGCTCTCGTGATGACCCTGCCACGTCCGTTCTGGTTGCTCTGGCTCGGGCAGACCCTCTACCGGGTCGGCCTGCTGGCGCCCGCCTTCCTGGTGCTCTACCTCCAGGAGGACGGCCTGGCCGACGACCGGACGATCGCGGTCATCGTGGGCCTGTTCGGGGCCGGGGTGCTGGTCGGCGGCCTGCTGGGCGGTGTGGTCGCGGACCTGGTCGGGGCGCGGCGGACCATCCTGTGGTCGCAGCCGGTCGCGCTGGTCACGGCGATGCTGTTCCTGATCTCCACCGACATCCGGGTGATCGGTGTGCTGTCGCTGCTGGCCGGGGTGCTGTCCTCGGTCGACCGCCCGGCCGCGGCCGGGCTCATCGCCACGCTGGTCCCGCACGAGCAGTTCGCCAAGGCGTACAGCATCCTGCTGATCGGCTTCAACGTCGGCATGTCGCTCGGGCCGGTGCTGGCCGGCGTCCTGCTCACGGTGGCCCCGGCCGGGTTGTTCGTGCTGTGGGCGGCGTCGAGCCTGGCGTACGCGTCCCTGGTCTGGTGGCTGCCGGTGGACGAGCGGGCGGCGGCTGCCGAGCAGGAGGGCTCGACCCTGCTGCGCCGCACGGTGCTGGGCCTGGTCGAGCCGTTCCGGTCCCGGGTGCTGCTGGTGTTCCTCGGCCTGACCGCCCTGCTGGCCGCGATCTACCTGCAACTGAACTCCACCCTGCCGCTGCACATGCGGTCCGAGGGCCTGACCGCGGCCGAGATCGGGCTGATCATCGCGGTCAACGCCGTGCTGTCGGTGCTGCTGCTGCCGCTGGTGCCGCGGCTGGTCCGGGGCATGCGCGACGAGGTCCCGCTGGCCCTGGCCGCCCTGCTGGTGGCGATCGGCTTCGGGATGAACGCGTTCGCCAGCGGCATCCCGACGTTCGTCGCCGCCGTCGTGGTCTGGACGGCCGGCGAGGTGCTGTGGGCGCCGATGTCGGCGACCTTCCTGGCCAAGCGGGCCCCGGCCGGGCGTACGAGCAGCTACCAGGGGGCGTTCTTCTTCGCTTGGAACGCGGCCTTCGTGGTCGGCGGACCGGTCGGGATCACCGTCGCGAACGCCTGGGGTTACGAGCTGCTCTGGTTCTGCACGTTCGTGGTCGGGGCCGTCGCGGCCCTGGGCCTGCTGCTGATGGCCAGGATTCCGGGCTTCGCCCCGGTGGCCGCGGAGTCGAAGGTCGAGAGATGACATGACGACTGTCCGAACGTCCCCCGCCGACCCGGGTCCGGGCGCCCCCGCCCTGTCCCCCTGGACGCACGTCAACCAGTCCTCGGTGCCCCCGGCGTTCCTCACCGGGACCCGCCGGGCGCTGGCCCGGCAGCGCGCCGCCTGCCACGACGCCCACGCCCCGAGCGCCGCGGTGTTCCGGGACATCCTCGACCAGGCCGAGGGGACCTACTTCGGCAAGCGGCACGGGCTGGCGGCCGTGCGCACCCTGCGGGACTGGAAGCGCGCGGTCCCGGTGCACAGCTACTCCGACCTCCGGCCGTACGTGGACAAGCTGCTGGACGGCGACGCCAACGTGCTGACCCGCAGCGAGCCGTACGCGCTGCTGCGCACCTCCGGCTCCAGCGGGCAGCCGAAGCTGATCCCGACCACCCGGCACTGGCGCAACGCCTACCGGGGCCGGGCGCTCTACGCCCAGTGGGGGCTCTACTTCGAGTCCGTCGGCATGGTGCCGGGCGCGACCGTCCTGGACCTGTCCTGGGAGCGGTCCAGCACCTCCACCAGCGTCGGCGACTACCCCAGCTACGGCATCTCCCAGCGGCCGGCCGCGGTGAGCAGCGTCGACTGGCTGCCGCCCTGGTACGACGAGAGCTGGTTCCAGGGCGTCGAGGGCGAGAGCTACCGCAACGGCCTCTACCGCAAGCTGCGGTTGCTGGCCGGGGCGGACGTGCGGCTGGTCGTCGCGCTGAACGCCTCCAAGATCGTCGGGGTGGCCGAGGTGCTGGCCGAGCGGGCCGACGACCTGGTCTCTGACCTGCGCAACGGCACGCTAGAGGGGCGGCCGTGCCACGGCGGGGCCGACCCCGACCTGGCCTCCCGGCTGGCCGGCATCCGCCGGGCCAACCGGGGCATGCTGCGGCTGACCGACCTGTGGCCCGGGCTCGCGCTGGTGGTCGCCTGGAACTCGGCCTCGGCCGCGCTCTACCGGCCCTGGCTGGACGAGGTCACCCCAGGGGTGCCCAAGCTGCCCTTCAGCGCGACCGGCACCGAGGGGATCATCACGATCCCGGTGGACGGGCACCGGTCGGCCGGGCCGCTCGCCGTCGACCTCGGCCTGTACGAGTTCGTCCCGGCCGAGGACCGCGACGAGGAGGTCCCGCTGGAGCCGGACGTGGAGACGCTCGACTTCCACGAGGTCGAGGTCGGCCGGACGTACGAGGTGGTGATGACCCAGGCCAACGGTCTCTACCGGTACGCCCTGGGCGACCTCTACACCGTGGTCGGCCGGATCGGGCAGGTCCCGCGGCTGGACTTCGTCGGCCGGTCCGGCTTCGGCAGCTCCTTCACCGGCGAGAAGCTGACCGAGAAGGACGTCTACCTGGCCGTGCGGGCCGCGCTGGGCGACCAGTGGCGCAGCCTGCCGCTGTTCAGCTGCGTGCCGGTCTGGGCCGCGCCCCCCGGCTACACCCTGATGATCGAGTGGGCCGACGACCTGCCGCTGTCCCCCGACCGGTTCGCCGAGGACGTTGAGACCGCCCTGCAGCAGCTCAACATCGAGTACGCGGACAAGCGGGCCGCCGACCGGCTCACCCCGCTCGCGCTGCTGCGGGTGCCGCCGGGCACGTTCGCCCGGGTGGAGGACCGGCGCCGGCGCGAGGGCGCCTCACCCGCGCAGCTCAAGCACCACTGGATCCAGCGGGACGGCTCGCTGCTCACCCACGCCGCGGCGGCCCTGGCCGAGGTCTAGAAGGAGACCTTCCCGGCCGGGCACACCTCGGCGCTCATGTTCAGGCCCATCATCGGCCGGGCCGCGTCGGCGAGGTCGCGGTGGATGTGCGCGAGGGTGTGACGGTCGGTCTTGCCCGGAGCGGACAGGTACGAGCCGCTGGCGCCGGTGAGCCGGTACAGGTCGTCGTACTGGAACACCTGGGTGGTCGGCCCGCCGTCCCGGGACGGCGGCGGAACCACCACGTCGTTGGTGCCCGTAGCGCCGGCCGCGCCGTAGGTGTAGGTGACGTTGTTGGCCGGGAAGTCCTCACCTGCCGTCCAGCCACTGGCCGCCGAAGTACATCAGCTCGTCGCTGAGCAGCTCGATTCCGATGCCGTCAGGATCGCGGAAGTACAGCGACTCCTCGATGCCCTTGTCCGGGCCGCCGTAGGCGATCCCCTCGGCGTCGAGCCGGGCCCGCAGCTCGGCATGGCGACCGGGCTCCACCGAGATCGCGATGTGCTGCACTCCTCCGAGGGCTTCCTTGCCGGGCTCGAGGCCGAGGCCGGGAAAGTCGAAGAAGCCCAGCAGCGTCGAGTTGCCGAGGTCGAAGAAGAAGTGCGACGAGCCGGGGTAGTCGCGGTTCTCGACCAGCTCGATCAGGGGGAAGCCCAGCAGGTCCTGATAGAACCGGATGGTGGCCTCAGGGTCGCTGCAGATCAGCGCCGCGTGATGGATCCCGCGGGCGTTGGAGGCCGGCCGGCGTTCGGGGGGGACCAGGTACCGCTGGCGCAACTCGGCCCGGCGCTCGGCCAGTCGAGCCTGTTCGGCTTGGTCGGGCTGTTTGGGCTCGCCGGGCTGATCCGGCCGGTCGGGCTGGTCGGCCGCGGTCATCCGTCCAGCCGTTCGTTGAGGAACCGCACGGTGCGCTCCCATGCGAGCTTGGCGCAGGCCGGGTCATAGGTGCCCAGCAGATCGCCCTCGTTGTGGAAGGCGTGCCCGGCGGGGTAGTAGAAGAACTCGACGTCGGCGCCGGACTCCTCGCGGATCTGACGCTCCAGCTCGCGCGCCTGGGACACCGGGTACATCTGGTCCTGCTCTCCGTAGTGGCCCTGCACCGCCGCTGTCAGACCGGCGTACTGCGACGGCACTGCCTCACCCACCCCGTAGAACGGAACGGCGGCGCCGATCTTGCCCCCTTGCTGAGCGGCCAGCATCAGCACGAAGCCGCCACCCATGCAGAAGCCGACAGCGCCGACCTTGGTGGAGCTGACCGCCTCGTTGGCGAGTAGGAAGTCCACGGCTCCGGCGAGGTCCTGCGCCGCCTTGTCCACCGGCAGCTCCGACATCAGCCGGCCTGCCTCGTCGGAGTCATGGGCGGTCCTGCCGCCGAACAGGTCAGGAGCCAGCGCGGTGAAACCCTCGGCCGCCAGCCGGTCAGCCACGTCGACGATGTGATCGGTCAGGCCCCACCACTCCTGGATCACGATCACGCCGGGACCGCTGCCGCTGGCCGGCAGCGCCAGATAGCCGTGCGCCTGGCCGCCGTTGCTGGCGAAGGTGGTGTTCTGGGCTGGGCTGTCCTCGCTCACGCGGGACCTCGCTCTCGTGATCGGCACTTGCAGGCGCGCAACGGTGTGAACCTGTCGAAACTAGGTCCTGGGCTGGTTTCCCGGCAACTTGCCGCCCGGCCATGCCGGTCGAGCGGTCTCGCGACCGGTGGAGGGTGACGATCACCGCGATCTCGTGGCATCGTGTCAGCATGAGCATGCAGGCGATCTGGAATGGCGAGGTCATCGCCGAGAGCGATGACACCGTCGTCGTGGAGAACAATCACTACTTTCCGCTGGACTCCGTCCGGCAGGACGTGCTGCGCCCCTCGCAGTACGAGACGGTCTGCCCGTGGAAGGGCACCGCGTCCTACTACTCCCTGGAAGTCGACGGAAAGCTGAACCAGGACGCTGCCTGGTACTACGCCGAGCCCAAGGAGGCCGCGGCCGAGATCCGGGACCGGGTCGCCTTCTGGCGCGGGGTCGAGGTCCGCGCCGGCTGACCTGCGCCGCCGCGAGCGCGGCCGACCCGCGCCGCCGCAGCGAGCGCGGCCGACCGCCGCCGCGAGCGCGGCCGACCTGCGCCGCCGCCGCGAGCGCGGCGTCGATTTCTGGCGGGTCGCTGGTTCCCACAATGTTTCGGTGGCAGGGTGAGGTTGTCCGACTCGCACTGCTCATGAAAGGCACGCCATGCCAATCCATGATGGTCCGTGGCTCGATGGCACGCCCTGCTGGGTCGACCTGTCCGTTGAGGACATCGGCGCCGCCCGGTTGTTCTACCAGAGCCTGTTGGGCTGGGACATCCAGGACAGCCCGCCGGAGTACGGCGGCTACCTCAACTGCGTGAAGAACGGCCGCCTGACTGCGGGCATCGGCCCGAAGATGATGCCGGAGGAGCCGGCCGGGTGGCTGACGCACTTCGCCACCTCCGACGTCGAGGCGTCGGCCGAGCGGGTCAGCGCGCACGGCGGCCAGGTGATGATGGGACCGTTGGATGTGATGGAACTGGGCCGGATGGCCATCTGCGCCGATCCCAGCGGCGCGAGGTTCGGCCTGTGGCAAGCGGGCAGCCATGCCGGTCTGGGTGTCGTGAACGAGCCGGGCGCGGTGATCTGGACCGAGCAGATGAGCCGCACCTTCGAGCCGGACCTCGCCTTCTACAGCGGGGTGTTCGGCTGGGAGTTCCACGAGATGGAAGCCGAGGGGTTTCGGTACGCCAGCTTCGTCAGCCAGGATCGCGACATCGGCGCGGTGGGCGAGTACGGCGCCGAGGATCTGGAGTTGCCGGCCCAGTGGTGGGTGTACCTCGCAGTCGATGACACCGACGCCGCTGTCGACCAGGTCGTCAAGCTCGGCGGTGGCGTGCTCCGCCCGCCCGCGGACTCGCCCTACGGCCGGCTGGCCACCGTGACCGACAACCAGGGCGCCAGCTTCCGGCTGCTGGCGGCGCCGCCTGAGGGTTATGGTGACTGACGCCGAGCCGGACGCCTCGTCTTCCAGCCTGAACTGGCTGAGCACGGCTGACGGCGGGCAGCTGCTCGCGCCGCCGGTCAGCGCGTTCCTGGCCGGCTGGCCCAGCAGCCGGCTGGTGTCGGTCGCCGAGATCGACCCTGAGCTGGCCGACACGGCCGCCTTCTGTGAGCACTACGGGGTTCGCCCGGCCGAATCGGCGAACTGCGTGGTGGTGAGCGGCAAGCGCGCTGGCGAAGTGAAGTTCGCGGCCTGCGTGGTGCTGGCGACCGACCGGGCCGACGTCAACGGCGCCGTGCGGCGGTTGCTGGACGTGCGCAAGGCCTCGTTCGCTCCGATGGCAGAGGCGGTGGAGCTGACCGGCATGGAGTACGGCGGCATCACGCCGATCGGGCTGCCCGCCGGGTGGCCGGTGCTGGTGGCGGCCGAGGTGGCCGCGGCCGGGCCGGTCGTGATCGGCAGCGGACTGCGGCGTTCGAAGCTGCGGCTGGACGGCGCCCTGCTGGGCGTCCTGCCTGGCGCTGAGGTGGTGCCCGAGCTGTCGCAGCGTTGAGGTCAGCCTGTCGCAGCGTGTGATGCCAGTCGCAGCGTGTGATGCCAGTCGCAGCGTTGAGGTCAGCGCCGGTCGCCCAGCGCGCTGAGCAGCGCGGCGTGCAGCAGGCCGTTGGACGCGGCGGCGTTGCCATGCTGCACGCCGTCGACCCCGTTCAGGCCGGTGAACCGGCCTCCGGCCTCGGTGACGATGGGCGCGAGGGCCGCCATGTCCCACAGCGACAGCTCGGGTTCGGCAGCCAGGTCCACCGCGCCCTCGGCCACCAGCATGTAGGACCAGAAGTCACCATAGGCCCGTGAGCGCCAGACCTGATCGGTCAGCTCCACGAGGGCCTGCTGACGGCCCAGCGCGGCCCATCCCGACAGCGAGGCGTAGGACAGGCTGGCGTCAGCGAGCCGGCTGACGTCGGAGACCCGCAGCCGACGAGGCGGCTGGCCGAAGGAGCTGCCGAACGCGCCGTGGCCGCGCGCGGCCCACCAGCGCTGTCCCAGCGCCGGGGCGCTGACCACGCCGAGCACTGGTTCACCGTGCGCCAGCAAGGCGATCAGCGTTGCCCAGACCGGCACTCCGCGGACGAAGTTCTTGGTGCCGTCGATCGGGTCGAGCACCCAGCGGCGGGGTCCGCTGCCGGTCGTTCCCGACTCCTCGCCGCAGAAGGCGTCGTGCGGCCGGTCGGTGGACAGTCGTTGCCGGATCAGCTGCTCGACGGCCTGGTCGGCGTCGCTCACCGGTGTCAGGTCGGGCTTGCTGCGCACCAGCAGGTCGGCGCTGCGAAAGCGCGCGGTGGTGACGGTGTCGGCCAGCTCGGCCAGTCCCAAGGCCAGCTCGAGATCGGCTGCCCATTCGGCGTCCTGGCCGGCGGGCGGGTGTCGCGGCGTGCTGGTCACGGCCAGCAGGTTATCGCCGTCCGGCGTCACCGGGCCAGACCGGCGCCTCCCAGCTGCCTAGGCGTGTCCTGGCCGCGCGGCGGGCGCCGCTAACGGCAGCGCGAGATCGGTTCGGTAGGCGCCCGCAGTCAACTGGGCGGCCACCTCCCGGAATCGCTCGGCGATGGCCACCACACCCTCAGCGTCATGGCACCGCGCGTCGTACTGGACGATGAGCCGTTCCATCTCGACGAGCAGCGTCAACGGGTAGTTCCCTATCCCGGACGTGTGGATCTTCCCGAGGCCGAGGGCGTCGTTGCCCGGGCCGGCCGCGGGGAAGGACTGGCACACCACCAGGGTGTCGAACAGGCGAGTGGCGTCGACGGCCTGGTGAATGTCGATCAGGCCCAGGTGCTCGTGCGCCAGCATGCTGACCTGGGCGCTCGCCAGCTGCGTGAACAGGTCGGCGATGGACTGCTCGGGGTTCAGGCGAACCCGCATGGGAATCGTGTTGATGAGCATGCCCACCATGGACTCGACCCCTGCCAGCTCGCCGGGGCGTCCGGAGACCGTGACCCCGAAGACGACGTCGGCCCTGCCGGTGAGTTCGCCCAGCACGATCGCCCAGGCGGCTTGAGCGATCGCGCTCCGCGTGGCCAGTAGTCGGTGATCGGGAACCAGCTCGTGGCGCCCGATCGCGATGATCTCCTCACGCATGTCTGTCGGCTCGGTCAGGTCCAGTCCGGGCGCGAGCAGCGTCGGCCCGTCAAGGCCGCTCAGCCGGTCCTGCCAGGCCTGGATGCTCGCGGTGGGATCCTGTTGTCCCAACCAGTGCAGGTAGTCGCGGAAGTCGCCGGGCGGCGGGAGCTCGACCCCGGCGTACAGCTCCGCCAGCTCCCTGGCCATCACTCCCTCAGACCAACCGTCGTAGAGCAGGTGGTACGCGGTGAGCACCAGCAGCGCTCGGTCGGCCTCCAGCGAGATCAGCGCGAAGCGGAGCAGGGGCGGGGAATCCGGGTCGGGCAGCAGGCCACGTTCCTCATCCAGCAGCTGGCCGAGCGCGCGGTCGCGGTCAGCGACGTCGAGGTGCGTGAGGTCCACATGCCGCCATGGCGGCTCAAGAGCGCTCAACACGACCTGGGCCGGTTCATCGGCCACGTCGGAGACGAAGGCCGTCCGCAGGCTGGCGTGTCTGGCGACGAGCCGGGCGCAGGCGTCGCGGACCCGGTCGGGAGCCGGCGCGCCGGTCAGCTCGATCTTCGTCTGCAGCCGGTAGGAGCCACCGTTGTCGTCGTCTTCAAGCAGCAACTCGAACAGGATGCCCGTCTGCAGGGGTGTCAGCGGCCAGATCTCCACCAGGTCCGGATAGCGGTCAGACAGCTCGTCGCGGTCGGCTTCTTCCACCTGGTCGAAGACGGCCGCCGCACGCTCGGGCGATGGGCTGGGCTGCGTGGTCACGGCTGCCGCCGCCAGGGCCGCGACCGTGCGCAGCTCGAGCACCTGCGCGGCGGTGATGACGACACCGCGCGCCTTGGCCCGGCTGACGAGCTGGATGGCTCGGACGCTGTCGCCGCCGAGGAACAGGAAGTCGTCGTCGACGCCGATGGGCTGCCCGTCCAGAAGCTCGCTCACGATGTCTGCCAAAACCCGCTCGACCGGGGTGCGCGCGGCCTGCCAGGGCGACCGGTCGAGGTCGGGAGCGGGCAGCGCGGCCCGGTCCACCTTGCCGTTGGGGCTCAGCGGCAGGCGGTCCATCACGACCACGTGCGCCGGGACCATGTAGCCCGGCAGGCGTTCGGCGGCCAGGTCGATCAACTGCTCGGGCGCGACCGCGCAGGAGAGGACCACGTACGCGACCAGCTGGTTGTTCCTGGTCGCCAGCGCGACTTGCTGCACCTCGGGGTGGCTGGAGAGCACCGACTCGATCTCGCCCAGCTCGATCCGATGGCCGTTGATCTTGACCTGGAGGTCGATACGCCCGAGCAGCTCGATCAACCCGTCCCGGCCGTAGCGAGCCAGGTCCCCGGTCCGGTAGAGCCGCTCGCCGCGAATCTCGCCGAATGACCAGTCGAGGAATCGCTCCGCGGTGAGCTCTGGTTGATCGAGGTAGCCCCGGGCCAGCCCCGTCCCGGCAAGGTAGAGCTCTCCGGCCACACCTGGCGGCACGGGCTGGGCGGCCTCGTCGAGGATGTAGGTGCGCTGATTGGCCATCGGGCGGCCGTAGGGGATGGATGTCCAGGCGGGGTCGATGTCCTCGACCTCGAAGATGGTGGAGTGGATCGACGCCTCTGTCGCACCCCCCATCACGGTGACTCTCATGCCCGGGCTGGCGTGGCGGGCCCGGTCGGGAAGCGTGAGCGGCACCCAGTCACCGCCGAGCAGGGCCAGCCGCAGCGACGGCAACGAGGCCGGAGAGCTCACCTGTTCGGCGTGATCGGTCAGCAGGCCCAGCAGCGCCGGGGCGGAATTCCATATCGTGACCCGCTCGTCAGCGATGAGCTGCGCCCAGTGCGCCGGATCCCGGGTCCGATCCGGGTCCGGGATCACGACGGTCCCGCCGGCGGCGGTCAACCCGAGGAACTCGAAGATCGACATGTCGAAGCTGGGTGAGGACAGCGCGAGCACCGAGTCTGCCGCTCCGATGCCGTAGCGCGTGATGAGGTCCTCGAGGTTATTGGTCACCCCCCGGTGCCGCAGCGCGATCGCCTTGGGGGCCCCGGTCGATCCGGAGGTGTGGATGATGTAGCACAGGTTCTCGGGCCCAGCGACGGGCTCTGGGTCCGTCGGCGGCTGGGCGGCCAGCAGCTCGGCGTCGCGATCGAGCAACAGCTGTGGCGTCGTCTGGGCGTCGAGGTCGCCTGCCAACCGACTGTCGGTGATGATGAGCGCGCAACTGGAGCCGGAGACCATGGTGGCTACGCGCGCCTGCGGGTGATGCGGGTCGATCGGGACGAACGCGCCCCCAGCCTTGAGCACTGCCAGCATGCCGATGAGAAGGCCCGGTGAGCGCCCCAGGTAGATGCCGACGCGGACGTCTGGCCCGACCCCGCGCGTGCGAAGGTAGTGCGCCAGGCGGTTGGCGGCGCTGTTGACCTCGGCGTAGGTCCACCGCCGGCCTTGATGAACCACGGCGATGGCCGCCGGTTGGCGCCCCGCAGCCGCCACGAACGCCGTGTGCAGGCAGGCGTCGTCCTCGCGTGGGCGCTCGGTGTCATTCCACTGCCTCAGCATGGTGTGGAGCTCGGCGTCGGACATGAGCCTCAGCAGCTCGATCGGCCGCCGCGGCGCGCTGGCCGCGTCGGCGGTGAGCGTGCGTAGGTGAGCCAGCAGCTGATCGGCTGTCACCGCGTCGAACAGCGCGGGGTCGTAGTGCAGCTCGACCGCCTGCTGACCGACGTCCAGCAGCAGCTCGCACCCCTCGTCCCTGACCGGGGGAGGCCCCTCGACTCGCGGGAGCTCGGCCACGACCGCTGAGCCCGTGACCGTGTACCGCGTGATCTGCGCGCCGTGGGTGAGGCTGATCCTGCTCTGCCTGGTGTAGCGAAACAGCAGGGCGGCGAAGCAGTCGAGCAGGAACTGGTCCGGAACTTCCACGACCGAGTCCCGCGGCATGCGGGCCACCGCCGTGCACCGCGGCACGTGACCGGCCGAGCGCGGCCTGTCGGTGGGGACCAGGACGGGAGGCCACTCCTCGTGCTGGGCGTCCGCTGCGGTAGACACGCTCACCGATCTGACTCCTCGTACAACGGGTACCGAGCGCACAGGTGCTTGACTTCCGTGCTCACCGCGCTTGCCGTCCTCGCGTCCACGAGATAGCCGTTGTCCGAATCTGCCACCGTGGTGCTGAGGACCGCGTCGATGAGTTGGGCGCACTTGGCCATGGCCTCTGGTCCCATCCCGCGCTGGGCTGCGATGTTGGTCCCGAGCCGCAAGCCGCTGGTAACCAGGGGCGGCTTGGTGTCTGCCGGGATGCGGTTGCGATTCACCAGGATTCCGCAGCTCTCCAGCGCGCGCTCTGCGGCCACTCCGGTCAGCTGATGCTCGGACAGGTCGATCAGGACCATATGGGTGTCGGTGCCTCCGGTCACCAGCGGGTACCCCAGCTGCGCCAGTGCCGTGGCCAGGGCGTGGGCGTCCTGTCGGATGAGCTTGACGGTGCGCGCGAAGTCGGGCTGGGCGGCCAGGTCGAACGCGCGTGCCTTCGCCGCGATCGAGGAGGGATTCGGCGTCCCCTGCACGCGCGGAAACACCGCGCGTTGCATCGCGCCGGCCAGCGTCCCGCGACCGCTCGGGCCAGGTGCGGACGCTTCTTTTCCGATGAGGATCAACCCGCCTCGGGGGCCGCCGAGCTGCTTGTAGGTGCTGGTGGTGGTGACGTGCGCCAGGTCGATCGGGCTCGGGTGCTCTCCGGCGACCACCAGGCCCGCGATGTGTGAGATGTCGGCGAGCAGGTAGGCGCCCACCGAGTCTGCGATGGCGCGAAACCGCTCGAAATCCAGCGTCCGCGGGTAAGCGCTGCCGCCGGCGATCAGCACCTGAGGGCGATGAGCCTGCGCCAGTTCGGCCACCTGCCCGAAGTCGATGCGCCCGGCGCGATCGAGTCCGTAGTGGACGGCGCGGTAGTGCTCTCCGGTGACCGAAGCCGAGGAGCCGTGGGTCAGGTGACCGCCGGAGTCGAGGTCGAGCCCGAGCAGCGTGCCCTGCGAGGGCACGAGGGCGGCGAGCACCGCGAGGTTCGCTGACGAGCAGGAGTGCGGTTGCACATTGGCGTACTGCGACCCGAACAGCAGCTTGGCACGCGCCACCGCGAGGGTCTCGACGGCGTCGAATTGCTGCGTTCCGGAGTGGTAGCGAGCGCCCGGGTAGCCCTCGGCCGTGACGTTGGCGAGCGCGGCGGCGCCGGCGGCCAGGACCGAGGGGTGTGCGACGCTGGCGGAGGCGATCAGGGCAAGAGTGTCGCGTTGGTAGTCCACGTCGTCGTCGAGCATGGCTGCGAGCGCGGCGTCCTCGCGCCACAGGCTGCGCAGCCCGGCGCGCACCAGGCGCGCTTGGCTGCTGGAGGTGTGCTCGTCGTCAGTGACGCGCACGTCCTCCGGGCTGCTGTGGATCGGGTCGCGAAGCTCCGTCATCGGCCCAGCCCACCCATGGGGCTGCCGACTGGAGACGCCTGCTCGGCAACGGCCGGCGCCCTCCTGACCTGCGGCGCTGTCATAACCTGCGGCACTGTCATGACCTCCGGCAGGAAATGGTGTCACGGGGAGTGAGGGGCAACTATCCGGTTACTGTACAACGCGGTACAAGACCCCCGAATGACTTCGAAACCCTTCTAGGGGTTCGGTAATCGTTCGCCGTCGTCGCCACCCGCTTGTCCGGGGATCTGCCCCCCTGCGCCTAGGTCCGGCTTGCTAGGCCCATCAGCTCACGGCCAGCAGCTATCGTCGCCGGGTGACACAGGGCCAAGCCGGCGTGGACCGGGCACGGGCGCTGGCCGATCCGGCGTCTTTCGACGAGATCGCCGACCCCGGCCTTCGCCGGGTGTTGCGTGCCTACCTGGTGCGCGGGCGGTTGCCGGTGGTGCCGCGGGGCGGCGCCAAGCGCAGCCTGCTGCTGGCCTACCTGGCGACGGCCTTCGAGCCCGGCGTGCGCTATCCGGAGTCGGAGGTCAACTCGATCGTGGGGACCTGGAACCCGGACGTGGCCGCGCTGCGCCGTTACCTTGTGGACGAGGGGCTGCTGGCCCGGCAGGACAGCGTGTACTGGCGATGCGGGGGGTGGGTGTGAGCGGTCTGACGGGTCCCTCAGCGCGTTCGGCGGTGGCGCCGTTCTACGTGATGCAGCTCTTCCAGGAAGCGGAGTCCCGGCGGGCGCTGGGGCTGCCGGTGTACAACCTGGCGATCGGCCAGCCGGGCACCCCGGCCCCGGCGGTGGTGCGCGAGGCGGCCCGGCAGGCGCTGTCAGAGCACCGGCTCGGTTACACCGGCGCGCTCGGGCTGCCGCAGCTGCGCGAGGCTATCGCCGAGCACACCCGGGCCTGGTACGGCGTCGACGTGCCGCCGGCCAACGTGGTGGTCACCACCGGCTCCTCCGGCGGCTTCCTGGCGGCGTTCCTGGCTGCCTTCAACGCCGGTGACGTGGTCGCGATGCCCCGGCCCGGATATCCCGCCTACCGCAACATCCTGGCCAGCCTGGGATGCGTGGTCCAGGAGTTCGAGTGCGGCCCCGACCAGGGCTACACGCCGACGCTGGCGATGCTGCAGGCGCTGGACCCGACGCCAGCAGGGCTGATCCTGGGCTCGCCGGCCAATCCGACCGGCGCGATGGTGGCGCCGGACCGGATCGCCGAGATCGCGGCCTGGTGCCGGGCCTCGGGCGTCCGGCTGGTCTCCGATGAGATCTACCACGGCATCAGCTACGCCGGCCCGGGCGCCAACGCCTGGCAGTTCGACCGGTCCTCGATCGTGGTGAACTCGTTCTCCAAGTACTTCTCGATGACCGGCTGGCGGGTGGGCTGGCTGCTGGCGCCGGACGAGCTGCTGGACGCGGTGGACCGGCTGGTCGCCAACTTCACCATCTGCCCGCCGACGCTGTCGCAGCTCGCGGCGCTGGCGGCCTTCGACGCGCACGCCGAGCTGGAAGCCAACGTGGCCCGCTACGCCGAGAACCGGGCGTTGCTGCTGCAGGCGCTGCCGGCGATCGGCCTGGACCGGCTGGCGCCGGCCGACGGGGCGTTCTACGTCTACGCCGACGTCTCCGACTACACCGACAACTCGCTGGTCTGGGTGCGCCACGTGCTGGCCGAGACCGGGGTGGCGCTGGCCCCGGGGTTGGACTTCGACGCGGTCGAGGGCCGCCGGTTCGCCCGGCTGTCCTTCGCCGGCGACCTCGTCGAGATCGAGCAGGCCGTCACGGTGCTGGGCAAGTACCTGCAGGCCGGCGGCTGACTGATAGTCCAGCCAGGAAGCGGAGCAACAACTTAAAGTAAGCAGACCTGTGACCGCAAGCGGGAGCTTGATGAATGGCGATCAAAATTCCAACTCGCGCGCCACCATCTTCGTCGCTGATGAACAAGTGTCGTATTCGGCGGACTAGTGTCATGATGCTGTGACACAAATGGCGTAACATGCAGATGGACGACGGTTACGGTGGTCGTCGGCTCGATGCAACCGTATCGCGCGCTTAGGAAGCCGCATCTAATTTCGAGTTTTGCAGTGTAGAGGGTATGCGAAGGTCATAAGCTCTCGCCGACATTCTCTTGTTAAACTTAACCCCGTGCAGAGAGTACCCGAACGCTGCGGCCATGCGGTTATTTGTGACGTTATGCGTATTCCAATCTGGCTTCTTTGCTTGCCGTACGCAGTCGCCAAGGTAAGCGAGGACGTGAAAGGAAAGATTCACCAGCTCAGTTTCCTTAGCGCATAGGAGGAACACCCGATCCTGCAAGTCTGAAACTTTCTTGAGGCTAGACTTCATTGTTGCGTCATTAGTAGAATCGCCTGCGTCGAGTACTTGGTACAGAGCTTCAACTTCACTCAGGTACGCCGAGAACAGCTGTAATTTTTCACCTCGGAGCCATTTTTGGTACTCACTTAGTCTGCTATACCATGCCAGGGCAATACCGGAGATTGTGGCAAGGCAAGCGCCTAGAAGACCTGCTAGTAGTGCGCTCAACGTTCCTCCTTTGGCGGGATGTCACGTTAGCATGTTTAAGTAAAGGGTCGTCGCTCTTAGTTTTGTATTGGAGCGGCGTTCCTTTTACGTACCGTAGTCATGTAGTGGCAGGGAGTGCCAACGTTCCGTTTTTACGCCAGGTACGCTTCGGCTTTCCAGGCGAATTGACGTTGATGCCTTACAACGCATTCAGCTGCTTGCCAGCGGCGAGTGGACAGAACTCGGCGGTATTCAGGGCAGCGGGATCGCGCCGCCGAGGTCCTTGCGGCTGACCAGCAGCCGCCGGTAGGCCTCCAGCCTCGCCGGAGTGGAATGCCCGGCCGCCACCCAGGCGTCGAGCCTGCAGCCGTCGGCAGCCGTCAGGTGCTCGCAGCTTCCCGGGCACTGCGCCGCGCCGTCCTCCAGGTCGGGAAAGGCCCACAGGACGTCGTCGGCGCTGACGTGCGCCAGCCCGAACGAGCGCACCCCGGGAGTGTCGATGACCCAGCCGTGGGCCGGCTCGGGCAGTGCCAGTGCGAACACCGAGGTAGAGGTGTGCCGACCCTTGCCCGCCTCGCTGACCACGCCGGTGCTGCGGGCAGCGCCCGGCACCAGGGCGTTCACCAACGTCGACTTGCCGACCCCGGAATGCCCGACGAAGACCGTGACGTGGGAGTCCAGGACCGCCCGGATCGGCGCCAGGTCAGCCCCGCGAGAGGTCACGATGGCGGGGATGTCGAGCTCGGCGTAGTTGTCCAGCACCTGCTCCGGCGAGGCCAGATCCGCTTTGGTCAGCAGCAGGATCGGCTCCAGGCCGGCGGTCAGGGCGGCGACCACGCACCGGTCGATCAGGCCGTAGACCGGCGGCGGGTCGGCCAGCGCCGTCACGATCAACAGTTGGTCGGCGTTGGCCACGATCACCCGCTCGTACGGGTCGTTGTCATCGGCGGTGCGCCGCAGCACGGTCTGGCGCGGTTCTACCCGGACGATCCTGGACAGCGTGTCCGGCGCTCCGGTCAGGTCGCCGACCACCGCCACCCGGTCCCCGACGACGATCGCGGTGCGGCCCAACTCGCGGGCCCGCATCGCGGTCAGCAGCACGTTAGCGCCGTCGGGGCCGCCGTCGAGCAGCACGGTGAACCGGCCGCGGTCGACGGTGACCACCATCCCGGTCGAGGCGTTCTCGTGCGCCGGCCGCTGCTTGGTGCGGGCCCGGCTGCCGTGCCGGGTCGGCCGGTTGCGGACGTCGTCCTCATCCAGCCGCCTGGTGTCGCGCTGCGCCATCGTCTCGCGCTAGCCCGCGGCTCGGGCCGGCGAACCGGGGGAGAGCAAGCGCTGCCACATGCCCGGAAAGTCTGCCAGCGTCTTGCTGGTGCAGCCGATGTCCTGCACCTCGACGCCGGGAACCACCAGTCCGAGCACCGCGCCGGCCTGTGCCATCCGGTGGTCGGCGTAGCTGCGCCACAGCCCGCCGTGCAGCCTCGCCGGGCGCAGCCTCAAGCCGTCCTCGGTCTCGGTGACGTCTCCGCCCAGCCGGTTCAGCTCGGTCGCCAGCGCCGCCAACCGGTCGGTCTCATGGCCGCGGATGTGGGCCACTCCGCTGATCACCGACTCGCCGTCGGCCAGCGCGCACAGCGCCGCCAGCACCGGTGTCAGCTCGCTGGCCTCGTGCAGGTCGGCCACCAGCGGCCCGATCCTGCCGTCGCCGGTCACCGTCAGGCCGGCCTCGCCGAGCGTCACCGTGGCGCCCATCGAGCCGAGCAGGTCGGCCAGCAGGACCCCCGGCTGGCTGGTGCTGGCCGGCCACCGCGGCACCGTCACCGAGCCGCCGGCCACCAGCGCCGCCGCCAGGAACGGCGCGGCGTTGGACAGGTCCGGCTCGATGACCTGGTCGGCCAGGTCCAGCGTGCCGGGCGCCACCAGCCAGCGGTTCGCGACGTCGGTGTCGATGCTCGCGCCGGCGCCGCGCAGCGCCGTCACGGTCATCTCGATGTGCGGCAGCGAGGGCAGGCCGGACCCGACGTGCACCAGCTCCAGGCCCTTGTCGAACCGGGCGCCGGCCAGCAGCAGCGCCGAGACGAACTGCGAGGACGCGGCGGCGTCGATTCGCACCCGGCCGCCGGGCAGCGACCCCGCGCCGCGCACCGTGAACGGCAGCGCCGCGCGGGCGCCGTCGCTGATCACCGCGCCGGCCTGGCGCAACCCCTCGATCAGGGCGCCCATCGGCCGGACCCGGGCAGCCGGGTCACCGTCGAAGTGGCTGTCGCCGGCCGCCAGCGCGGCCAGCGGCGGGACGAACCGCATCACGGTGCCGGCCAGCCCGCAGTCCACCGGGCCGCCGCGCAGCGTGCCGGGCACGATCAGCCAGTCCGCGCCGTCGTCGTCAACCCCGACTCCCAGGCTGCGCAGCGCTGTCGCCATGAGCACCGTGTCGCGGGCCCGCAGCGGGGCGGTGATCCGGGTCGGGGTGGCCGACAGCGCGGCCAGCACCAGGGCCCGGTTGGTCAGCGACTTCGAGCCGGGCAGCTCGATGACAGCCGCCACCGGCTCACGGGCGGTCGGAGCGATCCAGGGGTCGCCGGGCGGGCCGGCCGCGCCTTCGGTGGGAGAGCTCATGCGGTCCGGCACGGCCGGTGACACCGCCGCACGGCGGTGATCAGTCCTGCCCGGCCTCTCGGCGGCTGCCCGCTCGGGTCCGGCGCGGGTCCGGGGCGCTCTCCTGCGGAAAGCGGGTCAGGAACTCACCCTCCAGCTCGAGCATCCGCCTGGTGTGGTGCTCCAACGCGTCCTCGCTGCCGCCCAGCAAGGTGTCGTGCCGGGTGTCGTGCAGATGCTTGAGCTCGCGGCGAAGATCATCGTCGGCGAGCGCTGCCGGCTCGATACCGTGCGGGTGCGCTGACATCAAAGCTCCTTTGGCCTCAGGTGCGATCTGGCAGCCGACTGCCCGGCGCCAGTACTCCGCTGCAGATTATGCCTGCGGGCCCAGTCGCGGGCGCGTCGCGGTCACAGCCGCAGGCGCGTCGCGGTCACAGCCGCAGGCGCGCGTCCCGGTGTCACAGCTGCAGACGCTCCTGCTCGGGCAGCTCGACGGGCTGGATGAGCTCAGGTCCGTCGTTGCGGACATTGCCCACCGCCGGTGACACCACGTAGGGCTCCAGTCGGGCCTCCGGGATCTGATCCAGGATCCGGCGCGCCGTCGCCGGGTCATCGCTGGAGCAGTCGAGCCAGGCCGCCTGCAGCTCCGGCGGCACCAGCACGGGGTTGCGATCGTGGATCTCACCGAGCAGGTCGGTGGCCTGCTGAGTGATGATCGTGCAGGACCACAGCCAGCGGTTCGGGTCGTCCTCTGCCAGCGTCGGGTCGCACCACAGCTCGTAGAGCCCGGCCATCGCGAGCAGCCGGCCGTCGGGATCATGCAGGAAGTACGGGACCTTGCCGTGGTCGGTCTTCTGCCACTCGTAGTAGCCCGCGGCCGGCAGCAGGCACCGACGGCGGGCCGCGGCCTTCTTGAAAGCCGGCTTCTCGGTCACCGTCTCGATCCGGGCGTTGATCATCCTGGCGCCGCCCTTGGGGTCGGGGGACCAGCTGGGCACCAGGCCCCAGCGCAGCGTCCGGAGTTGGCGAACCGGCTTGGACGGCGCCGCCTGCTCGGCGGGCTCCTTGGGGGGCCGCTGCAGGACCGCCCGCACCGGATCGGTGGGCGCGACATTCCACGAGGGCCGCAGCTCGGCGCCGACCACCTCCTCGACGTCGAACTCCGCGAGAAGATCGGCCGTCGAGGCCGAGCTGACGTAGCGACCGCACATGCACCGATTGTGCCTCACAACCGCTGGCCGCAGCCGCTGCGTGCGCCGCGGGCCGCAGCTACGTGCGCCGCCGGCCGCAGCCGCGTGCGCCGCAGGCCGCAGCTACGTGCGCCGCCGGCCGCAGCCGCGTGCGCCGCCGGCCGCAGCTACGTGCGCCGCCGGCCGCAGCCGCCGGCCGCACCCGGCCACGGTTCTAAGCTGCACCCATGAGCCGCACCGCCCAGACGCCTCGCGGTGAGAAATGCCCCGTCTGAAGATCGCGACCCCGGTCGGGGAGGCGGTGGTCGACCTCGATCCCGCCGCTGGCGCCAGGACGGTGCTGGTGATCGGCCACGGCGCCGGCGGCTCGGTGGAGGCGCCCGACATCCTGGCCGTTCGCAAGGCCTGCCTGGCCGCCGGGATCAGCGTCGCCCGGGTCACCCAGCCGTATCGGGTGGCGGGCAAGAAAGGGGTGCCGCCGATCGGCACGCTGGATCAGGCCTGGCGGGCGGTGATCGCCTCGCTCGGCCGGCGCAAGGCGCTGGCCGGCCTGGACTTCGTCTACGCCGGCCGCTCGTCCGGCGCCCGGGTCGCCTGCCGGTGCGCCGCCGACGAACTGACCAGGCCGCGGCCGATCGGCGTCGTGACACTGGCGTTCCCGCTGCACCCGCCGGGACGTCCGGACAAGTCCCGGCTGCCGGAGCTGGCGGCGCCGGCGGTTCCGGTGCTGGTCGTGCAGGGCGGCAACGACCCCTACGGAATGCCCGAGCCGGCGCCGGGGCGCAGGGTCGAGCAGATGCCCGGAGATCACGGGCTCAAGCGTGACACCGCGCGGATCGGCCAGCTGGTCGCAGACTGGGTCCAGACGCTGAGATGACAACGACCCCACGCCGTGCCAGAGTCGGTCGAGCCTGAAGCTCGTACTCGGAGACCGGAGAGAGCATGAGCGACACCACCGGCGTCGATGAGTTCCTAGCCGCCCGTGACCTGCTGCTGAACGCTCGCGGGGACTACGCCACCGCCTACCGGCAGTTCAGCTGGCCGCGGCCGGAGTGGTTCAACTGGGCCTTGGACTACTTCGACGGGGTGCTGGCCCGGCAACAGCCAGGCCAGGACGCGCTGCGGCTGATCGAGGACGACGGCAGCCAGGGCCGCTACACCTTCGCGCAGCTGTCCGACAGCTCATCCCGGCTGGCCGGCTGGCTGGCCGCGCACGGGATCGGCCGCGGCATGCGGGTGCTGCTGGTGCTGGGCAACCAGGTCGAGCTGTGGGAGTCGATGCTGGCCTGCATGAAGCTGGGGGCGGTGATCATCCCGGCCACCACGCTGCTCTCACCGGCCGACCTGGCCGACCGGTTGGAGCGCGGCGCTGTCGGAGCGGTCATCAGCCGCTCGGACCTGACGGCCGGCTTCGGCTCGGCGCCCGGCGGCCGCGTCGCGGTGGCGGTGGGCGAGCCGGTGCCCGGATGGCTGGACTACGCCGAGGCCGCCGGCTTCGACCGGCCCTACCTGCCCGACGCGCCGACCGCCGGGACGGACCCGCTGCTGCTCTACTTCACCTCGGGCACCACCGCCCAGCCCAAGCTGGTGGAGCACACCCATCTCAGCTATCCGGTCGGGCACCTGTCGACGATGTACTGGATCGGGCTGCGGCCCGGCGACGTGCACCTCAACGTCTCCTCGCCCGGGTGGGCCAAACACGCCTGGTCGTGCTTCTTCGCGCCCTGGAACGCCGGGGCCACGGTGGCGCTGTTCAACTACGCCCGCTTCGACGCCGCCCGGATGCTCGATGTGCTGGGCGAGGCCGGCGTCAGCACCTTCTGCGCGCCGCCGACGGTCTGGCGGATGCTGGTGCAGCAGGACCTGGGCAGGTGGCAGCTGTCGCTGCGCGAGGCGGTCAGCGCCGGTGAGCCCTTGAACCCCGAGGTGATCGAACGGGTTCAGCGAGCCTGGTCGCTGACCATCAGGGACGGCTTCGGCCAGACCGAGACCACCGCTCAGATCGGCAACCCGCCCGGCGAGCCGGTCAAGCCCGGGTCGATGGGCCGGCCGCTGCCTGGCTACCGGGTGGTGCTGGCCGATCCGGTCACCGGCCAGCGGCTGGCAGCTCCAGCTGAGGGAGCATCGCAGCGAGGAACGAGCGAGGAGCGGACTGAAGTGGCAGCTCCAGCCGGCGCCGAGGGCGAGATCTGCCTGGAGCTGTCCGAGCGCCCGGTGGGCTTGATGGTGGGCTACCGCGGCAACGCCGAGCGCAACGACGCCGCGATGGCGCACGGGCTCTACCACACCGGTGACGTCGCGACGATGGACGAGGACGGCTACATCACCTACGTCGGCCGGACCGATGACGTGTTCAAGTCCAGTGACTACCGGATCAGCCCGTTCGAGTTGGAGAGCGTGCTGGTGACCCACCCGGCGGTGGCCGAGGCCGCCGTGGTGGGCGCCCCTGACCCGATCCGGCTGTCGGTGCCCAAGGCCTTCGTCACACTGGCTCCGGGCCACTCGCCCTCGGCCGAGCTGGCCGGGCAGATCCTGGCGTTCTGCCGGCAGGAGCTGGCGCCGTACAAGCGGATCCGCCGGTTGGAGTTCGCCGAGCTGCCCAAGACGATCAGCGGCAAGATCCGCCGGGTAGACCTGCGCGAGGCCGAAACCGGACGCGGCGAGCGGCGAACGGCCGGGGAGCACCGCGAGGAGGACTTCAGGCCGTAGCGATCGGCGTGGTGCTCGCGCCGCTGAGCCGGAGCAGGTCGGCCGGGGCCAGCTCCACCTGCAGCCCGCGCTTGCCGGCCGAGACGAAGACGGTGTCGAAGCCGGTGACCGAGGAGTCCACCAGCACCGGCATCGGGCTCCTGTGCCCCAGCGGGCTGATCCCGCCGAGGACGTAGCCGGTGGCTCGCTGGGCCTTGGCCGGATCGGCCAGCTCGGCCCGTCGGCCGCCGGCGGCGCCGGCCAGCGCCTTGAGGTCGAGCCGGCTGGCCACCGGGACGAGAGCGCACACCAGCCGGCTGTCGACTGCCGCGACCAGGGTCTTGAACATCCGCCGCGGGTCGACGCCGAGTTGGGCCGCCGCCTCCTCGCCGTAGGAGCCGGCCCGGCTGTCATGGGCGTAGGAGTGCAGGGTGTAGTCGACCCGGGCTCGGTCCAGCGCGACGGTCGCCGGTGTCCCACCGCTCATAGCTAGAAGATCCTGCCAGTCATAGCTAGAAGATCCTGCCAGGCTGGAGCGGGCGGAGCTGGAATAGGAGGAGGATGGCCTCATGCGCGAGGTGCACACATCCAAAGGCTCCGGCGAACCGATCCGGCTGGGGCAGTTTCTGAAGTTGGCCGACGCGGTCGAGCTGGGCTCGGACGTCAAGCTGCTGCTCGGTGCGGGCAGCGTCGAGGTCAACGGCGAAGTCGAGACCCGGCGAGGCCGGCAATTGATTCCCGGCGACGTGGTGAGTGTGCGCGGTGAGCGACTGGTCGTGCACTGACAGTTGGCTGTTGCCCCAAGTTGCCGGATAGCGGATGATCCCCATGTAAAGAAAGGCGGTTTGCCTTTCGGAATGGGTGGCTGAAGTCGGCCGCCACGGGGGAACGGACACGCACTTGACCCACAGCATCGGCCTGTCCTATTCGGGCGGCCTGGCCCGCGGTTGGGGACATCGAGCGCCTCAACTGCTCAGCGTCGCCATCATGGGCGCCATCGCGCTGGGGGTGCAGCCGATCACGCCGACGCCGCTGACGATGCTCACCTCGCTGGCGCTGCTTGCCTTCGTGGTCATCACCTGGCTGTTCATGCGGCAGCACGACCGGCGACTGTGCGAGCGCTGCGCGGCCTCGATGCCGCTCAATGCCGCCGAGATCGCCGCCCGGTTCGGCCGCCGCTTCCGCTTGGCGCACGCCGGCGGCAACCCGTGGGTGATGGTTCCCTACCTGATCGTCCTGGTGGGGTCGAACTTCTTGACCGGGGCCGCCGGGCGGATCGGGTGGGCGCTGGTCCAGGCCACGATGATCTACCTGATCATGGCTCACACCACCCACCGCAGGCTGCAGCCGTGGTGCCCGCAATGCTCGGGCGGCGGTGGCGGTGAACGCGATCATGTGGATGAGCCCGACCTGCCGCGCGGGGACCGACTCCTGATCTGAGCGAGCCGTGGGAATGGATACGGCACGGGTGCGCGTTGCAGATCATCGAACCCCGCGTTATGGGGAGTCTGGAAACGCCCGTCAAGGAGCAAGCCGTGCTCGTAGTGGATCGCCTACCCCCGCGAGGCCCCCTACCTCTGACCGGGCACCCCGTCAGCCTGACTGCACCCGTAAGCTCACAGATGCCGGACCCCTTCGGTCCGGCGCTTCGGGCGAGGGGAACTGTGGTGGCTGAGGAGACTGTCGAGGAGCGTCGAGCCCGGTTTGAGCGTGACGCCTTGCCGTTTCTCGACCAGTTGTACGCCGCCGCGATGCGGATGACCCGCAACCCCGCCGACGCCGAAGACCTGGTCCAGGAGACGTTCGTCAAGGCATTCGCCGCCTTCCACCAGTTCCACGAGGGCACCAACCTCAAGGCCTGGCTGTACCGGATCCTCACGAATTCGTTCATCAACACCTATCGCAAGAAGCAGCGGCAACCGCAGCAGTCCAACTCTGACACGATCGAGGACTGGCAGTTGCATGCGGCTGAATCGCACACCTCCAGTGGGTTGCGCTCGGCCGAGATGGAAGCCCTGGACCACCTGCCCGACTCCGACGTCAAGGACGCACTGCAGTCCCTGCCGGAGGAGTTCCGCCTCGCGGTCTACCTCGCCGATGTCGAGGGCTTCGCCTACAAAGAGATCGCAGAGATCATGGACACGCCGATCGGCACCGTGATGTCCCGCCTACACCGTGGTCGTAAGCAACTTCAGGTGCTGCTGGCTGACTACGCGCGTGAGCGTGGGCTGGTCAAGACAGCCACCTCGACGTCCCAGAGCGCCGAAGGAGAACACTCATGACGGGCTTTGGTCCCGGCGGCATGGACTGTGAAGAAGTCCTCGCCGACGTCTATCTGTACCTCGATGACGAGACCGACGGTGACGTGCGGCAGCGGATCCGCCTCCACCTTGACGGTTGCGCGCCGTGCCTGCGCCAGTTCGGCCTCGAGCAGGACGTGAAGGTGCTGGTGGCACGCAGCTGCGGCGGGGACGTCGCCCCCAGCAGCCTCAAAGCCCGGATTCGGATTCGCCTGCAGCAGGCGGCTAACGACGCCAGCCACCGGGAGTACCGAGCCGAGTGAGCGCGGACTAGCCCGCCGCCGTGTGAGCGCCGACTAGCCCGGCCAAGTGAGCGGCGACTAGCGCGGCCGCTGACTAGCCCGCACTGAGTGAGCGGCGACTAGCGCGGTCGCTGACTAGTTCGCACTGAGTGAGCGGCGACTAGCGCGGCCGCCTACTAGTCCCGCCGCCGTGTGAGCGCCTACCAGCGGCCGCTGACTGGCTCGGCCGCCCGAGTCAGCCGACTAGCACGGCCAAGGTGATGGAAAACGCCTGGCCCCCGGGTCGCAACCCGGGGGCCAGGCGTTTGTTTGTGCTGTGTGCCTTGGCTAACCGCGTACCCCGCCGGGCACCGGCAGGCCACCCTCGGTCCCCGGCAGCACGGCCACCTTGGCGTCGCTCTCGGAGTAGTAGTCCTCATAGGTGGTGTCATCGACACCCTCTGGCGCCTTCATCGCCCGCAGCACCAGGGTCAGCAGCACGGTCACCAGGATGTTGAGCACCAGCGCGGTCAGGGCGATGTAGACCCTGGTGTCGGTAAACGGGAAGTTCGCCAGCGAGCCGCCGAAGTGCTGGGTGACAGCCGACTTCTGGTTGTAAGCCGTGATCGTTCCGTAGGTCATGCCGACGGCCCAGCCGGCCAACAGCGCCCACCTGTGCAGCCACCGGGTGTAGAGGCCGACCACGATCGCCAGCAGGGTCTGCAGAATCCAGACCCCACCAAGCAGCTGCATGTTGATGGCGTTCTGCTTGTCCAGCAACAGCACGAAGATCAGCGCGCCGAACTTGACCGCCAGAGAGGTGTACTTGGCGGCCTGCGCCTCCTGCTTGTGGGTCGCGTGAGGGGCCAGGAACTCTTTGTAGATATTGCGGCTGAACATGTTGGCAGCAGCGATCGACATGATCGCGGCCGGCACCAGCGCGCCGATGGCGATGGCCGAGTAGGCGATGCCGGCGAACCAGCTCGGGAATTCCTCGCGGAAGAAGTGCGGCACCGCCAACTGCGGATTCGGCTTTCCGTCGCTGCCGATGACCGAAGTCTTGGACGCGATCGCGGCGTAACCGAGCAGCGCCAGCAGCGCCAGCAGCAGCGAGTAGGCCGGAAGGATCGTGGCGTTGCGCCGGATCACGTTACGCGATTTACCCGACAGCACCGCTGTGATCGAGTGCGGGTACATGAACAGCGCCAGCGCTGAACCCAACGCGAGTGAGGCGTAGGCCCAGTAGCTGTTGCTGGCAGGCACGAACACCCCGGTGTTGGCGCCGGTCTTGGGGTTCTTGGTGGCCATCTTGGCCTCGGCCGCGTCGAAGAGGTTGCCGAAGCCGATGTGCACGCCGACGTAGACCACGGCCACCGCGATCACCAGGTAGATCAAGGTGTCTTTGACGAAGGCGATGATGGCGGGCGCCCGCAAGCCGGAGGAGTAGGTGTAAGCGGCCAGCACGGCGAAGGCGATCAGCAGCGGCAGGTCGCGGACGAAGGCGTTGCCGCTGCCGCCCAGCCCGATGGTGTCGATGACTGCCTGGATGCCCACCAGTTGCAGCGCGATGTAGGGCATCGTGGCGAGGATGCCGGTGACCGCCACGGCCAGTGCCAGGTATCGGGAGTCGAACCGGCCTCGGACGAAGTCCGCGGCCGTGACGTAACCCTTGCTGTGCGAGACCGACCACATGCGTGGCATGAAGATGAACACGATCGGGTAGATGAGGATGGTGTATGCCACCGCGAAGAAGCCGGTGACGGCCCCGGTGGCGAACATCGCGGCAGGCACCGCGATGAAGGTGTAGGCGGTGTAGAGGTCACCACCCAGCAAGAACCAGGTGATCACCGTTCCGAAGCTGCGCCCGCCCAGGCCCCACTCGTCCAAGCTGTGCGGGGTGTCGGCCTTTCTCCAGTTGGCAGCCCAGAATCCGCCCACGGTCACAAGGATGAAGAAGAACAACAGGACCCCGAGGGCCACGCCGTCCACCTTCTCGGCGGCCAGGGTCACGCTCTGGCTGGTGGCCGAAGTCGCCAGGGTGCTCATCGATCTCCTCGCTTGCGGTCACGCTGGACGACCTGGAAGGCGCCTGCGGTGCAGAACCCGCACACGATCACCCAAAGCATCTGGTACCAATAGAAGAAGGGAAAACCCCACAACTCAGGACCCTTACGGGCATAGAGTGGCACCCATAGCAGGGCGATGATTGGGAGGGCCAGCAAGACGCCGGCTGCTATCGCAGCGCCGCGTGATAAGCGATGCCTATAGGGATGGGACAAGACGCCTCCTAGGTCGACCGTCGGAATGTAGTACACGATCGGTTTGCCGAGCGGTCGACACGCTATCGCCAAAGACCCTCGCGCGCGACCAAATCCCAGCATTTATAGGGCCCAGTTGACTGATCCGGACGAGGGCTGTGGCACGCTCAGCTCACCATGTCAGCACTGTCGGACCTGCTCGCGAGCCAGACGCAGCTTGATGAGCCGCAGACTGCCCATCTGCAACAGCTGGTAGCGGAGTGGCAGCTGCTGTCGGACCTGTCCTTCGCGGATCTGCTGCTGTGGGTTCCCACCGCGAACGAGGGCGAGTTCCTGTGCGCCGCCCAGTGCCGGCCCACCACCGGCGCCACCGCCTATCTGCTCGACCGGGTCGGCGAGCGGCTGAACGGAAACCGCGCCGCGGCGCTGCAGATCGCGCTGACCGAGTCGCGGATCCTTCGCGAGTCCGATCCGGACTGGGAAGGCGACACTCCCATCCGGCGGGAGGCTATTCCTATCCTGTTCGGGGACCGGCCGGTGGCGGTGCTCGGCCGCGACGGAAATCTGACGAGTTTGCGCAGCCCCAGCCAACTGGAGCTGGCCTACCTGCAAAGTGCCGCCGACCTGGCGTCGATGGTGGCCACCGGCAAGTTCCCGGGCCCGGCGAAGGAACGCGAGGAGGGCGCCGGGCCGCGGGTCGGCGACGGCATGGTGCGCCTGGACGCAGAGGGCCGGGTGCTTTACGCCAGTCCCAACGGCTCGTCGGCGTTTCGCCGGCTCGGCCTCACCGGCAACTTGCTGGGCGCCCGGTTCGGCGACGTGGTCACCGAACTGGCCCGTGACCCGTTCGAGGCCGCCGACCTCAACCAGATGACCGCCGAGGCGTTGAGTGGCGTGCATCCGCTCAGCCGCGAGCTCGACGGCGGTGGCGCGATTGTGCAGTTCCGGGCGATTCCCCTGCACCCGCGCGGTGAATCGCTGGGAGCGTTGGTGCTGTTGCAGGACGTCACCGAGCTACGCCGCCGGGACCGGCAGATCCTCAGCAGGGACGCCACGATTCGGGAGATCCACCACCGGGTGAAGAACAACTTGCAGACCGTGGCGGCGCTGCTCCGGCTGCAGTCCCGGCGGGTGGCCAATCCTGAGGCCCGCACGGCGCTGGAGGAGTCGATGCGTCGGGTCTCGTCGATAGCGCTGGTGCACGAGACGCTGTCCTCGGCCATCGATGAGGAGGTCGCCTTTGACGAGGTGGTCGACCGGCTGCTGGCGATGCTGAGCGATGTGGCCGGCTCTGACGCCCGGGTGCTGGTGCGGCGCGGCGGTAGCTTCGGTCAGCTGCCGGCCGAGTTGGCGACACCGCTTGTGATGGTTCTCACTGAGCTGGTCGGCAATGCCGTGGAACACGGGTTCGCCGGAAACCGATGCGGATCGGTGCAAGTCCTCGGTGAGCGCGCCAGGGGTGTGCTGACCGTTCGCATCCTCGATGACGGCGCCGGCCTGCCCGAGAAGTTCTCTCTGGACAGCAGCGACCGGCTAGGACTGCAGATCGTCCGGACGTTGGTGGAAGCGGAGTTGAACGCCACCCTGGAGCTCAGCGGTCGCGGCTCGACTCAGCCTGGCACTGCTGTGACACTGCGCGTGCCGATCAGCCGGCGAGAGCGAGGCTCTCTCAGCTGACATGCGCAGGTCTTTCAGGACATTCGGGCCCGCGCACGGGCGTTGCGACGCTTGAGGGCGCGTCGTTCATCTTCGCTCAGGCCGCCCCACACTCCGGCGTCCTGACCACTCTCTAATGCCCACGAAAGGCACTCTGACATGACGGGACAGCGACGGCATACCGCCTTCGCTTCTTCGATCTGCATCAATGCCGGACCGGTGTTACCGATCGGAAAGAACAGTTCCGGGTCCTCGTCGCGGCATACCGCGCGGTGACGCCAGTCCATGGAGTCGTTCTCCTCACTTGGCTTGGAAACTGCCGACAGACAAACCTGAACCTGGCAGCAGGTGCTTGTGAATTCTTTCACGAGCTACCGGCTAGTTCAAGGACCAAGCGGCACGTCGGACGTGTGTCACATGGCTCGGTTCTACGATCTGTGGTTCAGCGGACGACAAGAATCCTGTTTCGGTGACGTCCGGTCTCACTTACAAGCCTTGCCCAGGTTCAGCAACAGGGCAAGTCCAAAACGCTCAGTTCCCACAACTGCCTGGCATTCGCACAGCTAAAACACAGCCAGGGGAGTTGATTTCTCGTGATGATCATCAACTGCTGGGCCATTGGCGTCAAGAGCGAGGTTGTAGACACTTGTCCCACAGTGATCGACAGCGTTGTCAGGCGCGGGCCGTAGACACTGATGGTTTATCTAGACGCTGTCTAGCCGTGGCTGGAGCATCGACGCGTCATCAAACTCCACGCGCCGTGAGTCTCACGCGCCGTCAGACCCCACGCGCCGCCGGACTTCACGCGCTGTCAGACCCCACGCGCCGTCGGACTTCACGCCCCGTGAGACCCGCGCGCTGTCGGACTCCGCGCGCCGTCAGACTCCGCGCCGTCAGACTCCGCGCCGTCAGACTCCGCGCGCCGTCAGATCGCGCGCGATCAGACGTAGACCTCTAGCGCCCGCGGCGTGCCTCGGAACCGGACCTGCTGACGTTCGTCGAGGGCGTCGCCGTCCACCTGGAAGGGCAGCGGCCGCTCGGCGCGCAGTGTGAATTCGGTTAGGTCGTGCTCCATCCGGGAGCCGAAGCGTTTGCGACGGTTCGGCGCGGCGATCATCCGCGCGGCTGATAACACGATGCCGGCCACACCCATCCGGGTGCGGGTGTAGACGTCAAGGCCGGTGTCGAAGGATGCGCGCGGAGTGGGCGACACCGGCCGCTCGCCCAGGAACGTCCACGGGTCGCAGTTGGTCACGAGCGCGAGGTAGATGCCTGACACGACACTGCCGTCGGGAAACTCCAAGGTGATGGCGGGGCGACGCCGGTCCTGCTCGAAGTACGTCCGCACGGCGGTGCGGACGTAGAGCGCGTGGGTCGAGGTGCGCCCGCGCCGACGGTGGGCCTCCACTGCGGCGACCACCGCGGCGTCATAGCCGAGGCCGGCGGCGAACACGAACCAGCGGTCATCTGCCTGGCCCAGGCCGATGTGCCGACGCCGGTCGGCGCTCATCGCGTCGATCAGCACGGAGGTGGCCTCGAACGGGTCGTTGGGCAGGCCCAAGGCGCGGGCTACGACGTTGGTCGAACCGCCGGGCACGATGCCGAGCCGGGGGACGCCGGGATGCACGCCGTCGGTCAGCAAGCCGTTGACGACCTCGTTCACCGTGCCGTCCCCGCCGAGGGCCACCACGACGTCGACTCCGTCGCGCATCGCCCGGCACGCCAGGGCCGCGGCGTGCCCCCGGTTAGCCGTCTCCTCGACCTCGAGCTTGGCGTCGGCGGCCAGCGCGTGCACGAGGACGTCCCGCTGGCGCACCGTGGTGGCGGTGGCGCGCGGGTTGGAGATGACCAGGACTCGCACCGCCTGACTGTACCGCTGCGCCGATGCCGATCAGCCGCTGCCGCGACCTCGCGACCGGCTCGCCCGACTACGGGGTGTCGATCCTGCCGCGGTCGCTCGCATACGCTGCTGCAATGTCTGACACCGCAGCCGAACCGGCCGCCGGCCCGCCCCCAGGCGGCATCCGGGCGGCCGCTGCCCTGGTGCTGCTGGAGGCCGGCGCATTGGCGATCATCGCGCTGGCGTTGCTGGTGTTGGCCTTCGTCGGCACCACCACCCGGCTCTGGGGCGCGGTGGCCATCGTCGGCTTCGCGCTGCTGGGCGCGGTGGTGCTGGCCCTGTGCGCGCGGGGGCTGCTGCGGCTGCGTCCGAGCGCCCGCTCGCCGGTGATCCTGGTCCAGTTGCTGGCAGTGCCGGTCGGCTACTCGCTCAGTGCCCAGGCCGGTCGGCCACTGGTCGGGACGCCGATCCTGATCGTGGCGATCGCGGTGCTGACGCTGTTGATGCTGCCCTCCTCGCGGCAGGCCCTGGACCGTTTCGGTCAGCCGCCGGCCGAACCGAGCTGATCAGCCGTGGCCCACATCGGGCAGCTGGTCGCGCAGCTCGGCAAGGGTCTTGCTCAGCAGCCGTGAGACGTGCACCTGCGAGACGCCGAGCACCTGAGCGATCTGGGTCTGGGTCTTGTTCTCCACGAAGCGCATCAGCAGCGCCTGTCGCTCACGCTCGTTCAGCCCCGCCAGCACCGGGCGCAGCGCGTGCCGCAATTCCACATGCTCCAAAGCGTTGTCTGACTCCACCAGGCCGTCTGCGATCGTCCGGCCGGTCATGGCGTGAGGCACGTCGATCGGCACTGCCGAATAGGCGCGGGCGGAGTCGGTGGCCTCGATGATCTCCTCGGCGCTCACCCGTAGATGCGCAGAGAGCTCGGCCACCGTCGGCGCCCTGCCCAGGCGCTGGGTCAGCTCGTTGACGCCGATGCCGACCTCGGCCTGCAGCTCTTGCAAGCGGCGTGGCACCCGCACCATCCAGCCGCGATCGCGGAAATGACGCTTGATCTCACCGACGATGTTCGGGGTGGCGAAGGTGGAGAACTCCAGCCCCCGCTGCTGCTCGAATCGGTCGATCGACTGCAGCAGCCCAATGGTGCCGATCTGCAGCAGGTCATCGATCGGCTCACCGCGACCGGTGAACCGGTGTGCCAGATAGCGAACCAGCGGCAGATGAATCTTCACCAGCGCGTCACGGACTTGCTGATGCCGTGGGCTGCCCGGCTGCAGCGTGCTCAGTTCGGCGAAGAGCTTATGGGTGTGATCGCGATCGGGCCGGCTTCGCTCCGTCATCGGTCCCGAGCGCCGCGTGCCTTGCTCAGGGTGAGCGACAGTCGCTGACCGGACTCGGCCAGCGCGACTGAATCGGTCAGAGCGGCCAGCACCAGCCAGGCGAAACTCGATTGGTCGGGCTGGCCGGACTGCCCTGCCGGCATGGTCACGGCCACTTCGACGCGCAGGGTGGCAGCCTCGCCGCCGAAGACCGCCGACAGCTGTGAGCCGGGGTCGGCATGCGGCAGCAGCAGCGCGCCGGCCTCATCGACCGCGATCCGGAGGTCATCGATCTCGTCCAGGGTGAAGTCCCGCCTCGCCGCCAGCGAGGCGATCACCGTGCGCAGCACCGACAGGTAGGCCGGATCGGCCGGCACCGTCAGCTCGACGGTGTCGGTGGCGTTCAGCCGGCCGCCGGTGGTCACCGGTCGGTGCCGCCGATCGAGCTCAGCGCGCCGTCGATGTTCCAGTGCAGCACCACGGGGAGCCCGTGCTCGTAGCCCAGGCTGCAGACAGCCCCGGTGCCGAGCCAGAACTGCCGGCCCAAAGTCACCGGGTCACCGAGCCAGCGAGCGGCCAGGCACCTGATCGCGTGCCCGTGCGAGAAGACCAGCACCGGCCCGGACCGGCCACTGGACTCCAGCCGGTCGGTGATCGTGGCGAGCAGCCGGTCGAACCGCGCGCTGACCGCCGCGGCGTCCTCACCGCCGGGGATGGGCCCCGACCACACCGACCAGTCCGGCCATTGCCGCCGGATCTCGGCCGAGGTAAGCCCCTCCAGGTCGCCGTAGTCCCACTCGGCGGCGTCGGAGACCCGATCCTCGACCTCGAAGCCGGCCAGCTCCGCGGTCCGCCAGGCACGTTGGCGGGGCGAGCTGAGCACCAGCGCCGGAGCGGCCGAGCCCAGCGCGGCCCGGATCAACGGACCGGCAGCCCGGGCCTGCCGCTCACCGAACTCGGTCAGCGCGATGTCTGAGTTGCCGGTGTGCTGGCCGCTGCGGCTCCACTCGGTCTCGCCGTGGCGGACCAGCACCAGAGCTGGTTCGGTGTTGGGCGCCGGCCAGCGCCGTACGACCGAGGCCGACCCGGGAATCGGGCCGGCCTCGGTCGACTGCTCAGGTGCGGACACCGGTTCGCTCACGCAGCCTTCTTGGTCTCCCAGAAGATCGCGTCGATCTCGGCGATCATGTCCAGCAGCTTCTGGCCCTCGGCCGGGTCGACCGAGCTCTTGCCACCGGCCGCGCCTGCCTGCTTGGTGGCCTTGTTGAACAGATCGTGCAGCTGCGGGTACTTCTCGAAGTGCGGGGGCTTGAAGTAGTCGGTCCACAGCACCCACAGGTGATGCTTGACCAGATCAGCCCGCTGCTCCTTGATGAGCAGGGCCCGGGTCCGGAACACCGGGTCCTCGTTGGCCTGGTACTTCTCCTGGATTGCCTTCACCGACTCGGCCTCGATGCGAGCCTGTGCCGGGTCGTACACACCGCACGGCAGGTCGCAGTGAGCGGAAGCGGTAATCGAACGGCGCATCAAGCGCATGACTCTCCTCCAGTCGCGACAAAAACGCATTCCGGTGGCGGAACGCTCGATGGCGACCCTACTCCGACAACGCCATGCCAGGTCAGGCAGCATCAGCGGTATGCGAGCTTTGCTTCCCTGGCAACGGGTGCGGGTCGAGGGCTCGTCCATGACTCCGACGCTGCTGCCGGGGGACTGGCTGCTGGTGCGGCACGGGGCCCGGGTCCGACCCGGCGCGCTGGTGCTGGCCACGTTCCGCAGCCGGGCCGACCTGGTGGTCCTCAAGCGGGCGGTGGCCGAGCAGGACGGAGGCTGGCTGCTCACCAGCGACAACGCCCGCCAGGGCAGCGACTCGCGCCAGTACGGCGTGGCTGACGTGCAGGCGGTCGGAGTGCGGGTCTGGCGCCTGACCGGGCCGCTGACGCCCGGGGGCAGCCGATGGCGGTCGGCGGTGCGACGCTGGTGGGGGATCGCTCCGCAGCGGTTCAGCCCGCCCGGCTAGCGAAGCCGGGGAAGGGGACAGGCCGGTCCGGCTGAGCCGCCGAGGCCAGCTGAGCCGCCGAGTCCGGCTGAGCCGCGTCGAGCCCGGCTGAGCCGCGCCCAGCCCGGCTGAGCGCGCCGAGTCCGGCGAGGCCATGCCAGCCAGCACGGTCCCCCTGGGCTTGCCCGGTCGCGACCGAGGCATGCTCAGCGGATGGTTCCGCATCGACCGGCCGGCTCGACAGCCCGGGCCCGACGGCCCGTGGCGCTGCGCTGGGCCCGGCGGCTCGGGCAGCTCTACCTCGGGCTGGTCCTGTACGGGGTGTCGGCGGCGATGCAGGTGCAGGCAGGCCTCGGCCTGGATCCCTGGGATGTGCTGCACCAAGGCCTCGCCTTCAGGCTGAGCCGTCAGATCGGCACCATCAGCATCGCGGTGGGGGCGCTGGTCCTGCTGTTGTGGATTCCGCTGCGACAGCGTCCAGGACTCGGAACGGTGAGCAATGTGCTGGTGGTCGGCCTGGCGATGAACGCGAGCTTGGCGGTGCTACCGGTTCAGCACGGCGACGCAGCGCGGGTAGCGGTCCTTGCCGGGGCGGTGCTGCTGTGCGGCGTGGCCACCGGCATGTACATCTCTGCCGGCTTCGGCCCTGGCCCGCGCGACGGCCTGATGACCGGAATCGCGCGCCGGACCGGCATCTCCATCCGCCTCAGCAGAACCATCGTCGAGCTGACGGTGCTGCTCACCGGCTGGTTGCTCGGCGGCACGGTGGGAGTGGGGACGGTGCTGTTCGCCGTCGCGATCGGACCGCTGGCGCAGCTGTTCCTCCGGCTCTTCGCCCGCCTCGGACTGGACAGCTCGAACGTCACCCGGACTGCCCCGGCAGCGGAGCCGACCGTGGCGCAGCGAGCTGATCCGACCTGACCCCTCGAGTCAGTCGTCCTCGTCGTCGGCCCGGGCCAGCCAGGTCGCCAACCGGTCCACCGCGACCTCGAAGTCCGGGTTGAGATCGACGAAGCTGCGCAGTCGCTCAGCCAGCCAGGCCAGGCTGACCTCCTCATCGCCCCGGCGCGACTGCAGTTCCTCGATCCCACGATCAGTGAAGTACATCCTCATCCCCGTCCGTGTCATCGGCGTCCGTGTCATCGGCGATCGTGTCATCCGCGATCGTGCGCGGCCTCACTCTCCGGTATAGCGAACCCCCAGATGGGCCCGCGCGTCGTCGAGCAGTTCCATGATGGCGATCGTGTCGGCGGCCGGGACCAGCGGGCTCTCGGTCTCACCGGCCCGCAGGCAACGGCTGACCTCGGCGATCTCGGGTCCGTAGCCGTTGGTCTCAGCGCCCAGCGGGTCATCGATTCGGGACTCGAGCCCACCCGTCATCACCGTCAGGGCGGACGGGCGGTAGAACCGACCCTCGGTCCGGATCCAGCCCTCGGTGCCCACCACCAGCGCCCGGAACGGCGCCTTGACCGGTGCCGAGCACCAGAGCTGGGCGTCGCGACCGTCCGGGTAGCTCCACTGCATCGCCACCGTGGCGTCGCTGCCGGTCGGGGCCAGCGCTCCGGTGAGGGCCACCGACTGCGGCCTGCCGAGAAAGATCCAGCCAAAGGTGACCGGATAGATGCCCAGGTCCAGCAGCGCGCCACCACCGTTGGCCAGGTCATACAGCCGATGGGCCGCATCGAACGGCCGACCCAGGCCCAGCTCTGCCCGGACCGACACCAGCTCGCCGATGGCTGAGCCGGCCACCAGCTCCTGAGCTTTGCGGATCAGCGGGTTCGTGCGCATCCACATGGCCTCCATGGCGAACACCCCGGCCGCGGCCGCGGCTCCGAACACCTCGCGGGTGTCGGCGGCGTTGAGGCAGACCGGTTTCTCGATCAGCACCGCCTTGCCGGCCGCGATGGCCATCAGCGCCTGCTCGTGGTGACCAGGATGGGTGGTGGCGATGTAGACGACGTCTAAGTCGGGGTCCTCGACCAGTTCCCGGTAGCTGCCGTACGCCCGGGGCGCGCCGTGCCTGGCAGCGAAGTCGGCGGCCCGGCTCTGCTGGCGCGCGCCGACCGCGGCCAGCGCGTTGCCCGGGGTGCGGATCAGGTCGGCGGCGAACTTGCCGGCGATGCCTCCGGCACCGAGGATGCCCCAGCGGATCACGGCGTCGTCGGTCACGGGTTCAGCCATGCAGCCCAATCTAGGGCGCCGGTACGCCGTGGCGCCGGTCCGGCCGCGGTGACGGCAGTCCGGCCGCGGTGACGGCAGTCCGGCGGCTGTGACGGCGGTCCGGCGGCGGGTCAGCCCAGTGCGGTGGCGACGACCTCGCGCTGCTGCTTGTCATGAACGCTGGCCGAGCCGACCGCCGGGGACGCCGAGGCCTTGCGTGAGGCGCGGTAGAGCTGCCGGGTGTCACCCTGGCCAGCCAACCGCTCCGGCAGGTTCAGCGCGATGAAGGGGTAAGCGCCCTGGTTGGCCGGCTCCTCCTGCGCCCAGATCAGCTGCGCCTGCGGGTACTTGGCCAGCTCGGCGGCGATCTCATCGCCGGGCAGCGGGTAGAGCTGCTCCAGGCGCACGATCGCCACGTCGGACCGGCCGGCCTCGGTGCGCGCCGACAGCAGGTCGTAGTAGATCTTGCCGCTGCACAGCACCACCCGGCTGACCTGGTCCGGCGTCACCGAGGAGTCTGCGATCACCGGCTGGAAGGCGCCGTCGGTGAACTCACTCAACTGGCTGACCGCGGCCTTGAGCCGCAACAGCGACTTGGGGGTGAACGCGATCAGCGGCCGGTGGATGTCAGACAGCGCCTGCCGGCGCAGCAGGTGGAAGTAGTTGGCCGGAGAGGAGCACATCGCGACCGTGATGTTGTTCTCGGCCGCCAGTTGCAAGAAGCGCTCCGGCCGGCCGGTGGAGTGGTCTGGGCCCTGGCCCTCGTAGCCGTGCGGCAGCAGCAGCGTCACCGAGGAGCGCTGGCCCCACTTGGCCTCACCCGAGGCGATGAACTCGTCGATGATGGTCTGAGCGCCGTTGGCGAAGTCGCCGAACTGCGCCTCCCACACCACCAGGGCTTCGGGGTTGGCCACCGAGTAGCCGTACTCGAAACCCATGGCGGCGTATTCCGACAGCAGCGAGTCATAGGCCCGGAACTGCGCCTTGGCGCCGGGGATGTGCCGTAGCGGGGTGTACTCCTCACCGTTGGCCCGGTCGATCAGCACCGCGTGCCGTTGGGTGAAGGTGCCGCGCCGGGAATCCTGGCCCGCCAGGCGGACCGGGTGGCCGTCGACGGTCAGCGATCCCAGGGCCAGCAGCTCGGCGGTGGCCCAGTCCACGTCGCCCCCGGTGGTCTGGGCGACCCGCCGATCGATCTGCGGCTTGAGCCTGGGATGGATGCTGAACCCCGCCGGGTGGTTGGCGTAGAGGTCGCCGATGGTCTTGATCAGCTCGGCGGAGATGGCCGTCGAGCTGCGCGGCTGAGTCACCGACTCCTCCATCACCGGCTCGGGCCGCGGCTTGCCGGTGGCGTCCCGGGTCTCGAGGAACACCTTCTCCAGCTGCGACTGGAAGTCCTTGAGCGCCTCTTCGGCGTCGGTGATGGTGATGTCACCGCGACCGATCAGGTCCTCGGTGTAGAGCTTGCGGACGCTGCGCTTGCTGTCGATGATGTCGTACATCAGCGGCTGGGTGAACGAGGGGTTGTCGGCCTCGTTGTGCCCCCGGCGCCGGTAGCACACCATGTCGATGACGACGTCTTTCTTAAACCGCACCCGGTAGGCCACCGCCAGCTTGGCGACCCGCACGCAGGCCTCGGGGTCATCGCCGTTGACGTGGAAGATCGGCGCCGAGATCATCCGCGCGATGTCGGTGCAGTAGAGGCTGGAACGCGACTGCGCCGGCGAGGTGGTGAAGCCGACCTGGTTGTTCACCACCACGTGCACGGTGCCGCCGGTGCGGTAGCCGCGCAGCTGTGACAGGTTCAGGGTCTCGGCCACCACGCCCTGCCCGGCGAAGGCGGCGTCGCCGTGCATCAGCAACGGCAGCACCGTGAAGCCGTCCTCGCCCTTGTCGAGGATGTCCTGCTTGGCGCGGACGATTCCCTCGAGCACCGGGTTGACGGCCTCCAGGTGCGAGGGGTTGGCAGTCAGCTCGACGGCCACCTTGAGCCCGTTCGGGCTGACGTAGGTGCCGTGCGCGCCGAGGTGGTATTTGACGTCGCCGGAGCCCTGCGCGGTGCCCGGGTCGATGTTGCCCTCGAACTCGTTGAAGATCTTGGCGTAGGGCTTGCCGACGATGTTGGCCAGCACGTTGAGCCGGCCGCGGTGCGGCATTCCGATGACGACCTCGTCCAGGGAGTTCTCGGCAGCCGCGGACAGCACCGCGTCCAGCAGCGCGATGACGGTCTCACCGCCTTCGAGGCTGAAGCGCTTCTGGCCGACGTACTTGGTCTGCAGGAAGGTCTCGAACGCCTCGGCGACGTTGAGCCGGGACAGTATGTGCTTCTGCTCCTCCCGGGTCGGGGCGTCATTCTTGACTTCGATGTTCTTCTGGATCCAGGCGCGCTCTTCGGGGTCGATGATGTGCATGTACTCGACGCCGACCCGGCGGCAGTAGGCGTCGCGCAGCACTCCGAGGATGTCGCGCAGCTTCATCAGCTTGTTGCCGGCGAAGCCGCCGACCGCGAACTCCCGGTCCAGGTCCCACAGGGTCAGGCCGTGCTTGGTGATGTCGAGGTCCGGGTGGGTCCGGATCTTGAACTCCAGCGGGTCGGTGTCTGCCATCAGGTGACCCGAGGTCCGATAGGCGTTGATCAACTCGATGACGCGGGCGCCCTTGTCGATCTGGCCCTCGTGGCTGAACTCGCGGTCGGTCAACCAGACCGCCGGCTCGTAGGGGATGCGCAGGGCGGCGAAGATGTCGTAGTAGAAGCCGTCCTCGCCGAGCAGCAACTGGTGCACCCGGCGCAGGAACTCACCCGACTGGGCGCCCTGGATGATCCGGTGGTCATAGGTCGAGGTCAGCGTCATGGTGCGTGAGATGCCCATGTCGTTCAGCGCGTCGGGGTTCATGCCGCTGAACTCGGCGGGGTACTCCATCGCGCCGACGCCGATGATGGCGCCCTGGCCCTGCATCAGCCGGGGAACCGAGTGGTTGGTGCCGATCGTGCCGGGATTGGTCAGGCTGACGGTGGCGCCGGCGAAGTCGTCGGCGGTCAGCTTTCCGGCCCGGGCGCGCCGGATGATGTCTTCGTAGGCGCCCCAGAACGCGGCGAAGTCCATCTTCTCGGCGGCCTTGATCGAGGCCACCACCAGCGAGCGGCCGCCGTCCTTGCCGGGCAGGTCGATCGCCAGGCCGAGGTTGACATGCTCGGGCTGCACGACGACCGGCTTGCCCTCGGCGTTGACGGCGAAGAAGTTGTTCATCTCCGGGTAGTCCTGCAGCGCCCGCACGATGGCGTAGCCGATCAGGTGGGTGAAGCTCACCTTGCCGCCGCGAGCCCGGCGCAGGTGGTTGTTGATGATGATCCGGTTGTCGGCGAGCAGCTTGGCCGGCACTGCCCGGACGCTGGTCGCGGTGGGGATCTCCAGCGAGGCCTGCATGTTGGTGACGACCTTGGCCGGCGCGCCGCGCAGCACGGTGGCGTGCGCGTCAGCCGGCGCGGTCGGCGCGATCGACGGGCTGGTCCAGGATGCCTTGGCGGCGGGCTTGGCGGCCGGCGCCTGCTCGGCTGCGGGCTTGGCGGCCGGCGCCTGCTCGGCTGCGGGCGGCTGCTTGCTGGCGGGCTTGGCGGCCGGCGCCTGCTCAGCGGCGGGCGGCTGCGCGGTGTCTGACCCCTCGATGGACGGCGGCGTCGGCGCCGGGTTCTGCGCGACGCTCACCGCGGCCGAGGTCTCGGTCTTGCCCGCGGCGGCCTGGTCGTCGCGGCGGTTCTCGGCGCTCGTGTGAGCGCCGTCGTGCCCGTTGCTGGCGGACTTCGCCGAGTCGGCGGCCTCGTCCGAGCCGGCCATGAACTCCTCGGTCTCGTCGTCGCCGTAGGTGCTGCCCGCAGGCGCCTGCCGGACGGAGCCGGCGGGGCCGGCCGCGGGCCGGTAGTCGGCGAAGAAATCGTGCCAGGCCGCGTCCACTGCCGACGGATCGGTCAGGTAACGCTCGTACATCTCCTCGACCAGCCACTCGTTCGCGCCGAAGTCGGGGCGGGTTGATTCACTGCCAGTCGAGGACTGCGCGGTCACGTCGTAGGCCACCTTCTCGGGAGTCTGCGTAAGGCTGCTGCGGGAGGCGCCCCCGGGGGTGGCAGCTACCACCCCTTGTCAGGGCACGACCCGATGATCCAGCCTACGCGTGGACCTCAGCAAGACGCAGCGCCGCATGCCGAACCGGCCGGCGGAGAATCGGTGCGGTTGCTCACAACCGGCTCATATCGAGCCGCTCAGCTGATATCGCGGCTGAGGCTGAGCCGGCCGCCGATGATCAGCAGCCCCAGCGCCCAGATCAGGAACAGCGCCCCGCCGGCCATCGGGGCCAGCAGGTGCACGTCATCAGGCATGTTGGAGGCATCGCCGTTGGAGATGAAGGCCTTGACCGCGCCGCCGGGTGTGTAGGCGTAGCCCTTGCGCACCCAGGGCGTGTAGTTGAGCAAGGGGTCGAGAATGAAGAAGTACACGATGCCGAAGACCATGGCGGCCGCCTGGTTGCGCAGAACCGCGCCCAGCCCGAGGCCGAACATGCCGGTCAGCACCAGCGTCACGAACGCCTTCGCCACGCCACCGGGCACCCCCTGGGAGAACTCGACCGGCACTCCGACGCTGGAGAGCCAGATGATCGCGATGGCGAAGTTCAGCAGCACGCAGACCAGGGCGTAGACGATCGCGAAGACCGCGTAGGAGGCCGCCTTGCCGGCCAGCAACAGCCACCGGTTGGGGGTCGCCAGCAACGTCGGGGTGATCGTCTTGTGCCGGAACTCGGTGGTCAGGCCCAGCAACCCGAGCACCAGCAACGCGACCCCGGCGCCCTCGGACTGGGTGAACACGGCGTAGTAGTCGACCGGGTCCCCGGCGTCATAGGCGTTGATCGCCGTCACCACCATGCCGATGGTGCCCAGCGCGGTGAAGGCGGCGGCCAGCAGCACCATCCAGAACCAGACCTGGGTGCTGCGGATCTTGAGGATCTCCGAACGGACCAGATTGATCATCGGGCGCCTCCTCGTTCGGGTGCGTACCGGTGCTGGGACGCGCCGGGCGGCTCGAGCTCTGCGCCGCGGTGCTCGCCCTCGGTCAGGCTGAAGAACAGCCGCTCGAGGTCGAACTCCTCGAGCCGGAGCTCGTGCAGCTCGACGTTGTGGGTGAAGGCCAGGTGACCGACCAGGGCGAGTTGGTCGGTGCGCACCCGCAGCGCTCCGTCGGCCTCGGTGCTGCCGCCGAAGCCGGCGCCGGCCAGCGCCTGCTGCAAGGGGCCCAGGGCCGGTCCGCGCACGACTGTCACAGCGGTGCCGGCCGACAACTCGCCGATGGTGCCGGCGCGGACCAGCTTGCCGCGATTGAGGATCACCGCCCGGTCAGCCACCTCCTGCACTTCGGCCAGCTGGTGGCTGGACACCAGGACGGTGCGGCCCTCGCCGGCCAGGTGCCGGAAGAACCCGCGCAGCCAACGGATGCCTTCGGGGTCCAGGCCGTTGGCCGGCTCGTCCAGGATCAACACCTGCGGATCGCCCAGCAGCGTGCCGGCCAGGCCGAGTCGCTGCCGCATGCCCATCGAGTAGCCCTTGGTCTTCTTCTTGCCCACCTGGCCCAGCCCCACCAGGTCCAGCACCTCGTCGGCCCGGCTGGCAGGCAGGCCCGCGGCCGCGCAGTAGATCCGCAGGTGCTGCAGGCCGGTGTGAGCCGGATGGAAGCTGGCTGCCTCCAGGGCCGCGCCCACGGCCTGCAACGGCCGCGGCAGCGACCCGTAGGTCACGCCGTTGATGGTCGCCGTGCCTGACGTCGGGCGCACCAGCCCCAGCAGCATGCGCAAGGTGGTGGTCTTTCCGGCGCCGTTGGGGCCGAGGAAGCCGGTCACCGAGCCGGGTTCGACGGTGAAGCTGAGCGAGTCCACTGCCCGCTGGTCACCGAAGACCTTGGTCAGGTTGTCCACCACGATCCGGCCGTCGGGACGTGCGTCGGCGTGGGTGGTGGGCTGCTGGGACGCCGTCATCGGCCCATCAGACCATCAATGAGGCTCACCGTGCGTCAGCCACCGCCGCCGCGTGTCTCAGCTGTGGCCAGCAACTGCGCCAACAGGACGGCGAGCTCGGCCGGCGAGCCCACCGCGCAGTCGGCGGCCTGGCGCAGCTCGGCCAGCTCGCCTACCGCGATGGTCAGTCCCGGCCGGCCGGTGAGCGCTGCCCAGGCCGACACCGCGGCCAGCGCCGGCAGGTCCCCGAGATCGTCACCGCCGAACAGCGCCGCCGAGGTGCTCGGAATCAGCAGCTGCTCAAGCGCGGTGGCCTTGGACAGGTTCGGGATCCTGATCTCGAGCACCAGCTTGCCCGGATGCAGTTCCAGGCCCTGCTCGGCTACCAGCGGCGGCAGCCGGTCGCCGAGTTCGGTGAGCACCCGCTGCGGATCTGCGGCCTGGCGGGCGTGCACCACCAGCGACAGTCGCTTGTCCTCCAACCACACCCCGTCGCCGCTCTGGCGAAGCAGCGGGGGCAGGCTGGTCCGCAGCGCCGCCAGCCCGGCCGGCTCGTCCCGGGTCTGCAGATCGCCGTGCCGCCAGGTCTCCGCGCCGTGCAGGCCGCTGACGACCACGTCCGGAATGGCGCGCAGGTCGCCGAGCTCGAGCACCGTGGCGGCGTCGCGGCCGGTGACGACGGCGATCTGCGCCCCGGCCCGCGCCAGCCCGGCCAGGGTGTCGATGACGCCGGGAACCGGCCGGGAGGCGCTGGGGTCGCTGATGATCGGCGCGAGGGTGCCGTCGAAGTCCAGCGCGATCAACGCGCCGGGCAGCCGGGCAGCGATGGCGGCGAGCCGGTCGGGGTCGGGGTGCATGTCTGGCAACGGTAATGCGGTGCTCAGCGCCGGTCGGCAAGCAGTAGGCAGGAGTCGCCGAACTCGTGCCAGTGGTAGCCCGCTCGCACGGCTGCGTCATAGGCCCGCTGGGCGAGCCTGGCGGGCCTATGACTCCACCAGCAGCAGGTGCGAGGCGTCGGGGGGCGGATCTCGCGCGACTGGCGACGGCGCCTCGATGAGCAGATCGAGGCTCTGCAGGCTCTGCAGGCTCTGCAGGCGCTGCAGGCGCTGCAGGCGCTGCGCGATGGCCTGCAGAGCCTGCATCGGGTGTGGCTGCCTGTCGATACGATCCTGTGCCATGTCCAATCCCGGCGACGCCGCCGCGGCCCGAGCCGACGGCGTGGGCGCGGCGTTCCTGCCGCGCCTGCTGCGCCAGGCGCCCGATGGAGAGCGATGAGCGATGTCGAGACTGAGCCGGCGATGCCGGAGCTGAGCGGTCGAGGTCCGGAGTTCCTGGAGTTCTGGCGGGAACGCCGGCTCGCCACCCTCAGCACGGTGCGTTCCGACGGCACCCCGCACGTGGTGCCGGTCGGGGTGACGCTGGACGCCGAGGCGGGCCTGGCGCGGGTGATCACCTCAGGGGACTCACACAAGGCGCGCCAGGTGCTGGCCGCCGGGCCGGCCGGCGCGGCGGTGGCGGTGTGCCAGGTCGACGGCCGACGCTGGTCGACGTTGGAGGGACGGGCGATCGTCAGGGCCGACGCCGACTCGGTGGCCGACGCCGAGCGGCGTTACGCCGAGCGCTACCGGACGCCGCGGGTCAACCCGCGGCGGGTCGTCCTGGAGATCACCGTCAGTCGCGTGCTGGGCAATCTCTGAACGGCGACCACCGTCAGTCGCGTGCTGGGCAACCTCTGAATGGCGATCACCGAACTGGCCCGGGCGGCAGCCCTCCGGGCAGCGCCGGCAGCCCTCCGGGCAACGCCGGCAGCTATCTGCCATCCCGCCCGGCGCTCAGCCGCTGAGCTCCTGCTCCAGCCAGGTCTTGCCCCGGGTCCGAGCCGTCAGCCGCACGCCCCCGAGCCGACCGGCCAGCAGCTCGGCCTGGGCCTGTGCGGCGGTCACCGCCTCCGAGCCGACGTCGCGCAGGAAGCGCACCACGATCTCGCCGTCGCGGTCGTGCGCCCAGCCGCCCACGATCTCGCCGTTCCACCACAGCGACGGGCCGATGTTGCCGAAACCGTCGAACAGGTAGGGCCCGTGCTCGCCGAGGAACCAGTCCCGCTGGCGCCAGCCCATCGGGGTCGAGTCCAGCGCCGGCAACAGCGCCGCCCAGGGCTGGGGTTCAGGGGCCGGCTCGAGGTCCTCGGGCAGCAGGTAGCCGCTGCTGCCGTCGCCGAGGTCCACGGCCACCGCGCCCAGCGCGGCGAGCACCCGCCTCACCTGGGTCTTGGACCAGCCGGCCCACCAGGCCAAGTCCTGCTCGGCGCCTGGGCCGAAGGCGGTCAACCAGCGGCGGCCGAGCTCCACCTCTGCCTGCGCGGTGTCCCACTCGGCCAAGCCGCCCGGCGTCCAGCGCTCCAGTGGCGACCAGGTGTGCTGGTGAGATGTCCAGGACCCCCGCGGCCGGCCGCGAACCACCTTGCCTTCGGCGGCCAGCAGCAACAGCATCCGGCTGGCCACGTGCTGCCTGCCCTGGTTGCCTGCGCCCCCGATCACGACCTCGACGCCAAGGCGCGGGTCATCGGTGGCCAGTTCGGAGGCGGTGGCCTCACCGCGGTCCCGCAGCGCCCGCAGCGCGATCTGCTCGGTCTCGTCGAGCCAGCGCCGGACGCCCTCGACATCCTCGGCCACTCCGACCGCGGCCAGCATCGACTCAAGCTTGCGGCGCTCGCGGGCAGCCACCGCGCGCGAGCACGCGGCCTGCAGCACCGGGGCCACGTCCAGGCTGGTGACGAAGACCGTGCGGCGCATGGCCATCAGCCTGATCAGGCTGCGTTCCTCATAGAGCGCCCGGTGGACGGCAGCGGCGACGTCGCCGTCCCGCATGCGAGCCCACGCGGCCAGGTAGACCGATGACGGATCGGTGCCGTGCAGGGCGACCAGGTCTCTGGCCACCTCGACCGGGCTCGCGGCCAGCGCCTCGGCGGCCAACCGGTGCCGCCAGCCCAGCCGGGCCCGGCGCTGGGCCGGTGTCACCTCGATCATGACGCCCCGTGGACCCGGTGCAGGACCAGCTCAGATCACCATGCCGGAGCCGCCCACGGCGTCGACCACCGGCAACCCGGCAGCTGCCCAGGCGACCATCCCGCCGCTGAGGTTGACGGCGTTGAAGCCGGCCCCGATCAACGCCTGCGACACTGCGGCGGACCGGCTGCCAACATGGCAGACGCAGATCACTGTGGCGTCGGCCGGGACCTCGGAGATGCGGCCGGCCAGTTCGGACATGGCCAGATGGCGGGCTTGCGGGGCGTGCCCGGCGTCCCACTCGTGTTGCTCGCGCACATCGAGCAGCACGGCGTCGCCGTCCAGCAGCTTGACGGCTTCGGCGGTCGAGATCTCAGGCGTGGAGTTAGGTTGCACCACAGCAGGTTATCTGGTGCGCCCGGCTCAAGCCCGGCCGACGATGGTCCCCGCGCGGTCGATGACCACCACGTCGAGGGCGACCGGCGCGTCGCCGATCACCTGCTCGGCAGTCTGCCGGGCCCGGGCGGCGACCAGGTCCCCGATCGGCACGCCGTTGCGCTGGCAGATCTGGAGCACCTCCAAGGCGGTGTTGGCGGCGAGCATCTGTTGGACCGTCGAACTGTCGGCGCCGGCCGAGCTGGCCAGTTCGGCGAGAAACCGGTAATTGACCTGGGATCGGCCGGAGTGCAGATCGAGGTGGCCGTCGGCCAGCTTGGCCAGCTTGCCGATGCCGCCGGCGATAGTGAGCCTGGGCACCGGGTGCCGCTTGACGTACTTGAGCACCGCGCCGGCGAAGTCGCCCATGTCGAGGAGGGCGTCCTCGGGCAGGTCGTAGAGCTGCGCGGCCACCCGCTCGGATGTGCTGCCGGTGCAGCCTGCCAGGTGCTGATGGCCGACTGCCCGGGCCACGTCCACCCCGCGGCGAATGCTGTCGATCCAGGCGGCGCACGAGTACGGCACCACGATGCCGGTGGTCCCCAGAATCGAGATGCCGCCCAGGATGCCCAGCCGCGGGTTCCAGGTGTGCCGGGCGATCTCCTCGCCGTCGGCCACCGATATCTCGATGACCAGGTCGGGGACCTCGCCGCCGGCCAGCTCGGTGACGGCGGCGGTCATCAGCTGCCGGGGCACCGGGTTGATGGCAGGCTCGCCGACGGCCAGTGGCAGCCCGGGCTTGGTGACCGTCCCCACGCCGGGGCCGGCCACGAAGCCGACGCCGGAGCCGTCAGGGCCGGGCCGGACGGTGGCGGTGATCAGCGCGCCGTGCGTGACGTCGGGGTCATCACCGGCGTCCTTGACGATCGAGGCGCTGGCCCACCCCTCGCCAAGCTGCTCGCGGGCGAGCGCGAAGGCCGGTTGCTGGCCCTTAGGCAGCGTGATCTGCACCGGGTCTGGAAAGCTGCCGGTGAGCAGCGCGGTGTAGGCGGCGGCGGTCGCCGCGGTGGCGCAGGCGCCGGTGGTCCAGCCGTAGCGCAGGCCGGTGGGTGTCGTCATCGGGTCCTAGCATGCCCGAGGCGGCGTCTGATACGAAGCCGGTAGCCGAGCTGGTGCGGCGCGGGACAAGGTGATCCTGGGAGCACACGGAGATCAGCGGAGCACACGGAGATCAGCGGAGCAGGAGGAGGCCAAAGGTGACGCGGGTGCTGATCCTGGGCGGAACCGCCGAAGCAAGGGCGCTGGCCAGCGCCCTTGCAGGCCTGCCCGGGGTGCGACCGATCTCGTCGCTGGCCGGCCGGGTGGCCGATCCGGCGCTGCCAGCCGGTGAGGTGCGGATCGGCGGCTTCGGCGGGGCGGCCGGGCTGACCGGCTGGCTGGCGGCCGAGTCGATCGCGGCCGTGGTCGATGCCACCCATCCGTTCGCCGCGACCATCAGTTGGTCCGCGGCCCAGGCAGCGGCTGCGGTCGGGGTACCGATCCTGGCGCTACGCCGGCCTGGCTGGATCCAGCGTCCGGGTGATGACTGGCGCCGGCAACCTTCTCCGGAGGCCGCGGCCCGAGCGCTGGAGGGCTTAATTTCAGAGGGCTCGGCGTCGGAGGGCTCGGTGTCAGAGGGCTCGGTGTCAGAGGGCTCGGTGTCAAAGGGCTCGGTGTCAGAGGGGCTGGCGCGGGAAGGCCGAGCCGAGCGGGTGTTCCTGACCACCGGCCGGACCGGGTTGGCGCCGTTCGCCTGCCTTGAGCGGCACTGGTTCCTGATCCGCAGCATCGACGCTCCCCAGCCGCCGCTGCCGCCCAGGCGTCAGCTGTTGCTCGCGCGCGGGCCGTTCAGCGTGGCAGAGGAGATCGCGCTGATGCGGAAACACCGGATTCAGGTGTTGGTGACCAAGGACAGCGGTGGCCCGCTCACCGAGGCGAAGCTGGTGGCGGCGCGTGAACTCGGGTTGCCGGTGCTGCTGATCCAGCGACCGCCGTTGCCCGACGTCCCCACGGTGCAGACGGTCCAAGCCGCCTGCGACTGGATCGCCGGCCTTACGGCGGGACCGACTGGCTGAGGTGGTCGGCCCGCCAGCGTCAGCCCGGCGGGTGGTCACTTCGGCGGATCAGTCCAGCGGGGCAGCGCCTGCGCCGGGGTAGCGACGGGGCGTGTAGACGGTCGGCTGGCCATCCGGCCGGTAGCGCAGCCGGGTCTGGGAGGAGCCGATGATGAGCAGGCAGCGCATGTCGATCTGCTCCGGATCGAGCTCTGCCAGCCGCAGCACCCGGACCGTCTCCTCCGGTCCGCCCACGTCTCGTCCGATCACCACCGGGGTGTCGGGGGACCGGTGTTCCAGCAGCAGGTTGCGGGCCTTCTCGACCTGCCAGGTGCGCGACTTCGACGCCGGGTTGTAGATCGCCAGCACCAGGTCGGCCCGGGCCACTGCCGCCAGCCGCTCGGCGATCACTTCCCAGGGCTTGAGCCGGTCTGACAGCGAGAGCACGCAGAAGTCGTGCCCGAGCGGCGCTCCGACCCGGCTGGCCACAGCCTGCGCCGCGGTCAGGCCGGGGCAGACCCGGACCTCGACGTCGCGCCACTGCTCGTCGCCGGCCATCTCCAGCACGGCACTGGCCATCGCGAACACGCCGGGGTCACCGGAGGACACCACGACCACCCGGGCGCCGTGCTTGGCCAGGTCCAGGGCGAAGGCGGCCCGCTCGGATTCCACCTGATTGTCCGAGGCGTGCCGGCGTTGGCGCGGGTTGACCGGCACCCGGTTCAGGTAGGTGGTGTAACCCACCAGCTCATCGGCTGCGGCCAGTTCAGCCTGCACCTCGGGGGTAAGCCAATCCCGGCCGGCCGGCCCGAGGCCGACCACGACGACCTCGCCCCGCCGCTCCGCGCGTGCGGGGTCGGGCTGGGGGGCTGGGATGGCATTGCCGCCCCTGCTGGGCAGCAGCGCCAGTGAGAAGTACGGAACGCCGGCGGGATCGACGTCGGCCAGCGGCAGGATGCGCTGCTGGCCGGTGCTGGCGCGCTCGACGTACCAGGCCTCGTCCAGCCGGCCGGCCGCAGCGAAGGCTTGCTGGACCTTGTCGAAGGTGCGCCCGAGCTTCATCACCACGGCCGGGTCGGCGCCGCCCAGCCGTTCGGCGAGCACCTCGGCGGGCAACGTGCCGGGCAGCACGGTCAGGATCTCCTCGTGCTCGACCAGCGGTCGCCCCAGTGCGGCGGAGGCGCCGCTGACGGAGGTGACGCCGGGCACCACCTCGCACGGGTAGCGGTGCGCCAGCCGCTTGTGCAGGTGCATGTAGGAGCCATAGAACATCGGATCGCCCTCTGCGATCACGACTACGTCACGGCCGGCGTCCAGGTGAGCGGCCAGTCGTTCGGTCGCGGCGGTGTAGAAGTCCTCCATCGCGCCTGCATAGCCACCGGCGTGCTCGGTGGTCTCGGTGGTGACCGGATAGATCAGCGGCTCTTCGATCTGGCCGGGTCGCAGGTAGGGCTCGGCCACCGACCGGGCGATACTGCGCCCGTGCCGAGCGCTGTGGAAGGCGATGACGTCGGCGGCGCCGATCAATCTGGCGGCTTTGACGGTGACCAGCTCCGGATCGCCGGGTCCCAGGCCTACGCCGGTGAGCCGGCCGGTGGCTGGACTGGTCGGCTGGTCGGTGGTTGCGGGCAGCTGGCTCACTCTTCCTCGCTGGCGATGGCGTTGATCGCGGCGGCGGTGACGGCAGAACCGCCGCGCCGGCCGCGGACGATGAGGTACTCGGTGGCGCCGGTGCGGACGCTGAACTCAGCCAGTGCCTGCTTGGACTCGGCGGCGCCGATGAAGCCGACCGGTATGCCGATCACGGCTGCCGGACGTCCGGCGCCGGCCTCGATCATCTCCAGCAGCCGGAACAGGGCGGTCGGGGCGTTGCCGATCGCGACCACCGAGCCGGCCAATCTCGGCCGCCACAGCTCCAGGGCAGCCGCACTGCGGGTGTTGCCGAGTTCGGCGGCGAGTCGGGGCACCTGTGGATCGCTCAAGGTGCACAGCACCTCGTTGCCGGCCGGCAGCCGTCGGCGGGTGATCCCGGAGGCGACCATCTGGGCGTCGCACAGGATCGGGGCGCCGGCCAGCAGCGCGTTCCGAGCCGCGGCGACCACGCCGGGCGAGTAGTCCAGGTCGTGGACCAGGTCGGTCATGCCACAGGCGTGGATCATGCGAACCGCGACCCTGGCCAGGTCGGTGGGCAGCTGAGCCAGGTTCGTCTCAGCGCGGATAGTCGCGAAGGACTGCCGGTAGATCTCGGCGCCGTCAGTGAGGTAGTCGCTCACCGGGAGCCTGCCAGCGCCGGGTCAGCGGTCAGCGCGGACTCAGCGAGTAGGGCCGCCGTCAGCTCGGCCGGCGCAGAGCCGACCTCTACTGCCCGTTCGCCGGTGCTCAGCCGGTAACCGGCGCCGGTCGCCACCAGGTCAGTGACGGCGCCGGCGGGCCGGCCGCATCGGCGGGCGCAGCCGGACCAGTGCACACCGGCGGACAGGGGCACGCCAGCGGCTCGGTGCGTCGCGAGGGCGTCGGCCCGGACGTCGGCCAGTGCTGAGGCGCAGCCCGGCCGGCCGGTGCAGGCGGTGACATCGCGTAGCGCGTCGGTCCCGTCGGTGATCATGCCCAGCCGGGCGCAGTCGGCAAGCAACTCGGCGGCCTCAGCGGTGTCCAGGTCTGGCACCACGATGCTGCGCCACGGCGTCAGGATCAACTGCGGCCGCAGAAAGGCCCGGGCCTGATCGGCGCTCAGACTGCCCAGGGGGATGCCGATGACCAGGGCGCTGGCGCCGTCGCGCTGCCGGATCACCCGCCCTGGCGCCGGCGCGGTCGAGTGCCCGGCTGCTGGGGGGTGCCCGGCTGCTGGGGCGTGACCGGCTGCTCGCGCGGTCGTGTGACCAGCCCGGTCGACGATCCCGAGCCGGGCTGCGACCCGGGCCGGGCCATGGATGAGTTCGGCCAACCGCCATGCGGCGCTGCCTTGAGCCTGGCGTTCGGCCAGGAATGCCTCCGCGGCCGCGAGCATCAACTCGACCGCCGCGCTGCTGGGGCGCTGCGCCGCGACCGGCCGGCCGGCCAACAGCAGCTGCATCGAGTGCGGCGAGGTGGCGGTGACGGCGATGTCGGGCTCGGCGGCCAGGACGTCGGCCCGGCCGTCGTCCAGGGCGAACAGGAACCGGCCGGACAGCTCACTCAGCGCCGGGCGGGCGCACAGCGCGCGGTCGAACTCCGCGATCAGCGGGCGGACGTCCAGCAGGCCGCCGTCCCGGCCGGTCAACGGTGAGGCGAGCAGGTTGCGCACCCGCTCGTGGGTCAGCGACGGCAACAGGCCCGCGTCCTGCAGGCGAGCGGCCAGCGCAGCCTCGTCGCCGGTTCCCAGCCCGCGCAGTTGCAGGTTGCCGCGTGAGGTGAGCTCCAGCTGGCCATTGCCCAGTCGCTCGGCGGCAGCGATCAAGGCCTGCCACTGCGGGCCGGTCAGGACTCCACCCGGGACACGCACCCGCGCGAGACCTCCGTCAGCTGCCTGATGGACCCGCAGGGCGCCAGGACAGGAGTCCTGTGAGCTGGCACGGCGAACGGCGGGCGGTGATGGCACGTTCGAGATCGTACGGCCCGGCGGATGAGGCTTCACCTGATGACCCGGCGGGGCGGGTGACATGCCTCAGCCGGCTCGGCGACGCGCGTCGTCGTCAACCGAGTCAGCTCTGGGTGACGCTGGTGAGCTAGCGGGTGTGGTTGACGCTGGTGAGCTAGCGGACGGATGCCAGCGCTGCGGCGGATAACCGGTGTACTCATGACCGGTGTCGTCGGTCCACTGGTAACCGCCGTCGGGTAACCGGCGGTACTGCCAGCCGGTGCCGATCTTGCAGAGGTTATGCCGCTTGCAGGCCAGCGCGCCGCCACACCGGCAGGTCTCACCACCTTCGGAGAAGGCGACGATGTGCTCGAATTCGCAGCGATAACCGGGTTGGCCACAGGTCGGAAAGCAACACACGCCGTCTCGGGCCAGCACAAAGTCGCGCAGACGTCGCACCGGCCGGTAGCTGTCTCGACCGATGTCGAGCAACGCGCCGGTGTCCGGGTCGGTGAGCAGTCGGCGCCAGGTGCCCGATTGGTCCGCGGCGTACCGGCGCGCAGTCTCGGCAGTGATCGGCCCGTAACCGGAAAGATCAGCCGGCTCGTCATCCAGGCTCAGCAGGGTGTCGGCGGCCACCACGATCTGGATGCTCGGCCGGCGTCCCTGCAGTTCGGGAAGCGCGTCGTGCGGCAGGCCGCACAGCACGGCGTCGACCAGCAGGTCCGCACGTTTCTGATCCATCGTCCGCGGATCGGCGGCGGGCAGCAGGGTCGCTGCGGCGGTCAACCGGGTGAAGATCAGCTGCCCTTGCGGCGCGTCCAGCAGGACGGGCAGCAGCACCATGCCGTCCTCACACGGTTGAAAGCCCACCTTGCGACTGGTGAGGGCGTGCTGATGGCGTTCTTCAGCGCCTGCCGGATCAAGCCGGGCCGCCGCTCGCCGGGCGGCCTGCCGCAATTGGCCGACGGTTTGATCAGCCGCTCGGGCCAGCGCGAGGGCCTCGAACTCGGCGACCAGCTGGGGTGCCAGCGACCACACCTGCTCACAGATCACCTCGGTGTGCCGGTAGGAGATCTTGCCGGCACTCAGCAGAGCCAGGGCGCCGGGCAGCTCCCGAACGAGCAGGCTGGCCGTCTTGAGCTTGGCCTGCGCGGTTCGGGGCGGAACTCCCAAGGCCAGTGAGACGGCCTCTTGTGAGAGGTTGAGCTCGCTGGCGTCAGCGGCTTCGATCTCGGCGAGCACTTGCTGCTGCACGGAGTCCAGCCAGTGCTTCTGCTGTTCCAGCAGGGTGAGCAGGTCGATTCGGGCGCCAGCAGACAGCCGGCGCGGGTCGAACCTGGCGATCTCACCGGTGGGTCGTGCGGCTGGCGCCAGCTCCAGTAGCTGAATCAGCCGCTCGGTGGCCGACGCCGGCTCGGCGGACACCGGACGCTCGCCCCAGCCGGTGTCGCCAAGCTCGGCCGTCGGAGCGGACGCGGCGAGAGCGGTGGTGGGCATGTCGCTCAATTTAATCGGCTTCGTGCCGTAGAAGACGGGATTTCCACTTTGTGGATATCGACAATCCCCTGTGGACAACCGGCTCACGGTCGAAGCCGACGCTGCCTGGGGATGACTCCTCGGGCTGCCTGCTCGCCGCGCAATTACCTCCGGACTTGCCCCGCCGACAGGGTCGATCCGGTTAACCTGCGGTGGTCAGGACATCGACCCGACCGCGCGAGTCCAGACCTCCCAGCCGTACCCGGACCGACCCGTGACCCAAGACCGACCCGTGACCCAAGACCGACCCGAACCGAAGGGAATGAAGACGATGTCCGAGCACGTGTTGATCTTCGGCAACGGGTACTACATCCCCGATCGGCTGCGGACTTGGGCGAGGGACTCCGGTCAGGTCGTCAGTTCCAGCGTGATCTGCGATCCAGAGCAGATGGTGAAGATCGACGAGCCGGAGAAGCTCGCTCGGATCGTCGTGCTGCCCGCCGGGGCCTCCGTCGATGAGTGGGTCGCCTTTGCCAGGTTGGTCCACCAGCTCCAACCGGTGACCCGGATCGGCAGCTTCAGCGACCAGGGTCAGGTCGCTGCCGCAGCGGTCGGGCAAGCCCTCGGCCTGCCCGCCCACTCGACCGAGACGGTCCGGCTGGTCCACGACAAGTACGCCATGCGGCAACGGCTGGCCGAGGCCGGTGTCGAGTCCACTCCCTCGGCCACCGTCTGCGACGAGGCCGAGTTGCGGGACTTCGCCGCCGCGCACGGCTACCCGTGTGTGGTGAAACCGGCCAGCGGCATGGCCAGCGCGGGGGTGTCGATAATCTCCGAACCGGCCGAGGCGGCGTCCGCCTTCGCCCGCGCCCAGGGAATCACCCGCGCGCAGGGAACGGCGCCCGTCCTGATGACCACTCCGAACCAGGCCACCGACAGCCCGACCCAAGCCACCGCCCAAGCCACCGACAGGCCGATCCGGGTGATAGTCGAGAAGTTCCTGCCCGGCGTCCAGTACAGCGTGGAGTGCTTCTCCGAGCAGGGCGAGCACCAGGTCGTGACCATCACCCGCAAGTACTCCGACCCGGTCAGCCTGGTGGAGCTCGGGCACGTGATGCCCGCCCCGCTGGACCCCGAGGACGTGGAGGCGATCGGCGCGCACGTGTGCCGAGCACTCGACGCGCTCGGCGTCGAGTTCGGCCCGACCCACACCGAGATCGTCCTCACCCAGTCCGGCCCGCGACTCATCGAGACTCACCTGCGCTTCGGCGGCGACTCCATCTGGGATCTGGTCACCGACGCCACCGGTGTCGACCTGGTCAAGAACCAGTGGCGCCAGATGATGGGCGAGAAGGTGCTCCCAAGCATCCGCTCGACACTGCAGGACCCCGACCGCGCTCCCAGGTGCGAGGCCATCTGGTTCGCCGTCGCCCCGCCGTCCGGTGTCCTGGTGGAGATAGCCGGAGTCGACGGACCGCATCCTGACGGTGTCACCGTCAAGTGGCCGCTTCCGCCCGGAACCGAGCTCAACGGCCTGCAGAGCTCGCACTCGCGGCTGGCTCAGGCCCGCGCTCACGCCGGCACCGCAGCCGAGGCGCTGGCCTTGGCGCAGCAGGCCATCGAGCGGCTGGAGGTCATCATCCGGGTTCCCAGCACCGTGCCCGAAGTGATGTGACGTGCCGGCCGGTGAGATCCGGCCAGCTACAGTTAGCCCGCCTAGCGGCCACGCTGGAGGAAGCCGGTGCAATCCCGGCGCGGTCCCGCCACTGTGACTCCGAGTCTTTCGGAGGAGCCAGACACTCCAACCGGCCGCTTACCTACACGCCAGGGGCGCGGACCCCGGGGAGGAACACTGTGATCCTGCTGCTCTCGACCTCGGACACCGATCTGCTCAGCGCCCGAGCCAGCGGCGCCGACTACCGGCTGGCCAATCCGGCTCGAACCGAGGCCGAGGACCTGCCCGACCTGCTCGTCGGCGTGGAGCTGGCCGTGGTGCGCATCCTGGGCGGTTACCGGATGTGGGAGGCCGGCATCGACGCGCTGCTGGCCAGCGGCCGACCCGTGGTCGTGCTCGGCGGCGAGCAGCAGCCGGACGCGGAGCTGATGAAGCTGTCGACCGTGCCCTACGGCGTGTCTGCCGAGGCTCACGCTTACCTGGCAGAGGGCGGCCCGGGCAATCTGGGCCAGCTGCACCGATTCCTGTCCGACACCGTCCTGCTGACCGGGCACGGCTTCGAGCCGCCGGCCAGCACCCCACTGTGGGGGGTGCTAGAGCGGCAGTCCCGCGCGACCGAAGGGCCGACAGTCGCCGTTCTGTACTACCGCGCCCATCACGTCGCCGGCAACACCGCGTTCGTGCACGCGCTGTGCGAGGCCATCGAGGGCAAGGGCGGCCGAGCGTTGCCGGTCTTCTGCGCCTCGCTGCGGGCGGCCGAGCCAGAGCTGCTGAGCACGCTGGGCGCCGCCGACGCGCTGGTGGTGACGGTGCTGGCCGCCGGCGGGACCAAGCCGGCTGCCGCCTCGGCCGGCGGCGATGACGAAGCCTGGGACGTCGGCGCCCTGGCGGCACTCGACGTTCCCATCCTGCAGGGGCTGTGCCTGACCAGCTCGCGGGAGAGCTGGCTGGCCAACGGCGACGGGTTGTCTCCGCTGGACGCCGCCACCCAGGTCGCGATCCCCGAGTTCGACGGCCGGTTGATCACGGTGCCGTTCTCGTTCAAAGAGGTCGACGCTGACGGGTTGACGGTCTACGTCGCTGACCCCGAGCGGGCCGACCGGGTCGCCGGCATCGCGGTCCGGCATGCCCGGCTGCGCCACATCCCGCCGGCCCAGCGCAAGATCGCGGTGATGCTTTCGGCCTATCCCACCAAGCATTCCCGGATCGGGAACGCGGTCGGGCTGGACACCCCGGCCAGCGTCGTCCGGCTGCTGACCGCGATGCGCGAGCAGGGCTATGACATCGGCCCGGTCGACGGCCCGGACGCCCTGCCCGGTGTGAGCGCGCTCGACGGCGACGCGCTGATCCACGCGCTGATCGCGGCCGGCGGCCAGGATCAGGACTGGTTGACCGCCGAGCAGCTGGCGGGCAACCCGGTGCGGATCACCGCCGCGGACTACCGGCGCTGGTATGACACCCTGCCGGCCGATCTGCGCGAGGGCATCGAGCAGCACTGGGGCGCCGCGCCCGGCACGCTGTTCGTCGACTTCAGCCAGGACTCCCAAGGCGAGATCGTGCTGGCCGGCTTGCGGGCCGGCAACGTGGTGGTGATGGTGCAGCCGCCACGGGGCTTCGGCGAGAACCCGGTGGCGATCTATCACGACCCGGACCTGCCGCCGAGCCACCACTACTTCGCCGCCTACCGGTGGCTGGCCGAGGACTTCGGCGCGCACGCCGTGGTGCATGTGGGCAAGCACGGCAACCTGGAATGGCTGCCGGGCAAGGGGGCCGGCATGTCCGCCTCCTGCGCCACCGACGCCGCGCTCGGTGAGCTGCCGTTGATCTACCCGTTCCTGGTGAACGACCCGGGGGAGGGCACCCAGGCCAAGCGCCGCGCGCACGCCACCCTGGTCGATCACCTGATCCCGCCGATGGCGCGAGCCGAGAGTTACGGCGACATCACCCGGCTGGAGCAGCTGCTGGACGAGCACGCCAGCATCGCCGCGATGGACCCGGCGAAGCTGCCGGCCATCCGGGCCCAGATCTGGACGTTGATCCAGGCCGCCAAGCTCGACCACGACCTTGGCCTGGCCGACCGTCCGCATGATGCGGAGTTCGACGAGTTCATCCTGCACATCGACGGCTGGCTCTGCGAGATCAAGGACGTCCAGATCCGCGACGGCCTGCACATCCTCGGTCAGGCGCCGCAGGGCGAGGCCCGGGTCAACCTGGTGCTGGCGATGCTGCGGGCCAAGCAGGTCTGGGGCGGTCAGGCGGCGGCGCTGCCGGGACTGCGTGAGGCGTTGGGGTTGTCCGAGCAGGGTGACGAGGCCCGGACCGACGTCGATGAGGCCGAGGACCTGGCGCACCGGCTGGTCGCGGCGATGGAGGCCCGGGACTGGCGCGTCGACGCGGCCGGCGCGGTGGCCGGCGAGATTCTCGGCGCCGGTGACGGCCGGGTCGCGCTGGTCAGCGAGGTGCTGGCCTTCGCCGCGTCCGAGGTGGTGCCCCGGCTCGCTCGCACCACCGATGAGCTGACCAATGTGCTGCACGCCCTGGACGGTGGCTACGTGCCGGCCGGCCCGAGCGGTTCACCCTTGCGAGGGTTGATCAATGTGCTGCCGACCGGTCGCAACTTCTACTCCGTGGACCCGAAGGCGATCCCGAGCCGGTTGGCGTGGGAGACCGGCCAGGCGATGGCCGACTCGCTGCTGGCCCGCTACCGCGCCGACACCGGCGACTGGCCGCGCTCGGTCGGCCTGTCGGCCTGGGGGACCTCGGCGATGCGCACTGCCGGTGACGACGTGGCCGAGATCCTGGCGCTGCTCGGGGTGCGACCGGTCTGGGACGAGGCGTCGCGGCGGGTCTCGGGCCTGGAGTTGATCAGCCTGGCCGAGCTAGACCGGCCTCGGATCGACGTCACCGTCCGGATCTCCGGCTTCTTCCGCGACGCCTTCCCGCACGTGGTGGCGATGCTCGACGACGCGGTGCGACTGGTCGCCGATCAGGACGAGCCGCTCGAGCAGAACTTCATCCGGGCGCACGCCCAGGCGGACCTGGCTGCCCACGGTGATCAGCGGCGGGCCACCCTGCGGGTGTTCGGCTCCAAGCCCGGCGCCTACGGCGCGGGCCTGTTGCCTTTGCTGGACAGCCGAAACTGGCGTGACGACGCCGACCTGGCCGAGGTCTACGCGGCCTGGGGCGGTTATGCCTACGGCCGCGGGGTGGAGGGCATCCAAGCCCGCCCCGACATGGAGAACGCCTACCGCCGGATCAGCATCGCTGCGAAGAACGTCGACAGCCGCGAGCACGACATCGCCGACTCCGATGACTACTTCCAGTATCACGGGGGCATGGTGGCCACTGTGCGGGCCCTGACCGGCACCGCGCCCGCCGCCTACATCGGTGACAGCACCAACCCGGACGCGGTCCGCACCCGGACGCTGTCGGAGGAGACGGCGCGGATCTTCCGGGCCCGGGTGGTCAACCCGCGCTGGCTGGATGCGATGCAGCGACACGGCTACAAGGGCGCCTTCGAGCTGGCCGCCACCGTGGACTACCTGTTCGGCTATGACGCCACTGCGGGGGTGGTGGCCGACTGGATGTATGAGAAGCTCGCCCAGACCTACGTGCTCGACCCTCAGTTGCAGAAGTTCTTCGCCGAGTCGAACCCGTGGGCGTTGCACGGGATCGCCGAGCGGTTGCTGGAGGCCGCCCAGCGCAAGATGTGGGAGCACCCCGACCCCGACACCCTCGCGGCGCTGCAGCAGGCATTCCTCGACACCGAGGGCGACCTGGAAGGCGGGACCGGCTCGTCCTCTGACTCCTAGCGCGGCGCCCGTCGCGGATCACGAGCCGGCGCATGCCCGCTGCATGACCGTCACTTCGCGCTGCGGTCAGGGATTGAGCGCAGCAGCCGGGCCAGCGCCGGGTCGGCTCGCAGCAGATCCTCCAGCAGCCGCTGGGCGATCCGGGTCGAGTTCACCAGCGGCGACAGGGCAAACGCGCGCAGCGCCGCCTGATAGGAGCCGGTGCGCACCGCCTCGATGGCGGCGCGCTCGGCGGCTCGCACCGCGGCGATCAGGCCCAGCTGGTGCAGCTCCAGCCCGGCCATCGGCAGCGGCCGGGCGCCGGTCGAATCGACCTGGCAGGGCGCTTCGATCACCAGCTCTGCCGGTAGCTCGGGCAGCGTGGCGCCATTGGCCACGTTCACGATCAGCCGGGCTGCCGGCCCGCCGGACAGGGCCTGCATCAGATCCAGCGCCACCTCCTCATAGCCGCCGCCGGCCAGGTCCTGCTCGTCGCGAGGCTGCTCGGCAGCGCGCGCTTCGGCGAGGTAGCTCTGCTCCCGGCGGCGTCTGGTCGCCTCCCACAGCGCGGGCGCCTCAGCCGGCCGGGCCGCCGCGGCGGCATAGAAGTCCTGCTGCTCCCGCAGCAGGAACTCGCCCCTGGTCGAGCCCTGGGCCAGCGCCGCGAGCACCTCGGCGGTGTTGTAGTAGTAGTGCAGGTACTCGTTGGGAACCGCGCCCAGCGCCCGCAGCAGCGGCGCGCCGAACAACCGGCCCTCCTCGAAGGACTCGATGCGGGCGTCGGAGCCGAGCAGGTCCGGCAGCAGGTCGACGCCGTCCCGGCGCAGCGAGCGCAACCAGCCCAGGTGGTTGACGCCGGCGTAGTCAGGCGCCACCCGACCGGTGCGAAGCTCGGCCTCGGGCACTCCCAGCGCCCGGCAGACCCGTCGGACCAACCCCACCGGCGAGTCGCAGATCCCGATCACCCGGTTGCCCAGCACCGCCTGGCTGGCCTCGGTGATCATGCCGGCCGGATTGGTGAAGTTGATCAGCCAAGCCGTCGGCGCGAGGTCAGCGACCGCGCGAGCCAGCTCCAGCGCGACCGGCAGGGTCCGCAGCCCATAGGCCAGGCCGCCGGCGCCCACCGTCTCCTGGCCCAGCACACCGGCCGACAGCGCCCGGCGCTCATCGGCCACCCGACCGGCCGCTCCGCCGACCCGGATCGCCGAGAACACGAAGTCGGCGCCGCGGACGGCCTCGGTCAGATCGGTCTCCAGCCTGATCCGGATCGCCGGGTCCGGTGGCAGGACGTGTCCGATCGCGGCCAGCCGGGCAGCCTCGACATCGCAGAGCACCAGTTCGGTGATCGCAAGCTCAGGACGGCGGCGCAGCGCCCGGTACACCAGCGGGACCCGAAAGCCGCCACCTCCCACCAGCACCAGTCGCATGTGAGAAGACCCTAGAGGTGGCACTCTCATACAGGTGAGCGAGGTAAATGTGACCGAGCCGGATTTCGACGTGATCATGCAGGGCACCGTGTTCTTCGACGTGGTGCTGACCGGACTGCCCGCGCTGCCTACCCAGGGCACCGAGCTGCTCGCCGAGGGCATGGGCTCCTGCCCCGGCGGAGTCGCCAACCTGGCAGTGGCGGCGAGCCGGCTGGGGCTGCGCACGGGCCTGGCCGCGGTGTTCGGCGACGACGTCTACGGCGACTTCCTGTGGCGGACGCTGGCCGAGCAGGAGGGCGTGGACCTGTCCCGGTCCAAGCGGCTGGCCCACTGGCACTCTCCGGTGACGGTGTCCTTGGCGGTGCAGCGCGACCGCGCGATGGTCACCCACAGCCACCCGTCGCCGATCTCGGCCAGCACCTTGCTGGCCGACCCGCCGTCGGCGGCCGCCGGTGTGGTGCACCTGGGCCAGGAGCCGGAGGCATGGGTGAGCACCGCCCACAAGCGGGGCATGCTGCTGTTCGGCGACGTCGGTTGGGATCCGAGCCAGCAGTGGTCAGCTGACGTGCTGCAGCAGCTGGCTGAACTGCATGCGTTCCTGCCCAACAGCACCGAGGCGATGGCCTACACCCGCACCGACGACCCGCGCGCGGCGCTCCTCCAGCTGGCCGACTCGGTACCGGTGGTGGTGGTGACCTGCGGGGGCCAGGGCTCGATCGCGATCGACTCGCTCACCGGCGAGGAGGAGTGGGTGCCCTCGCTCCCGGTCAACGCGGTCGACGCCACCGGCGCCGGCGACGTCTTCGCGGCGGCGTTCGTGCTGGCGACGTTGCGGAACTGGCCGTTGCGTCACCGGCTGGCGTTCGGCAACCTGTGCGCGGCGCTGTCGGTGCAGCAGATGGGCGGCTCGTTGGCCGCTCCCGGCTGGGGCGACATCGCCGACTGGCTGCACGCCGTCCAGAGCCAGGCCGCGAGGGGCTCGCGGGCTGCCGGCGTCCTGCTCCACAGCTATGAGTTCCTGGCCGACTGCCTTCCGGCCGGCCGGGCGCCGACGGTGCGCCGGGCCAGTGCGACCATCGCTCGCACGTCGGACGCCTGAGACCGCGTGGCCGGGACGGCGAACCCCGCCTGACGGCGAACCCCGCCTGACGGCGAACTGTCTCAGACGCCGGACCGCGCCGGAGCCGGGGCGCTTTCGACGAGTCCCAACCTGACCGCGGTCAGCAGCGCCTGCGCCTTGCTGTTGGCCCCGAGCTTGTCGTAGAGACGGGCGACATAGGTCTTGGCGGTCGAGACGCTGATGTGCAGCCGGCCGGCAAGGTCGGGCACCGAGAGCCCGGCCAGCAGCAGGTTGAGCACCTGGCGTTCCCGCTCGCTGAGCACGGGCAACGCAGGAGCGAGCTGGCGTCGTCGCAGGGCGGCGGCCAACCCTCGGGAGCTGAAGCAGGACGCGGCGACCGCGGCGTGCCTGATGGCGCCGAGGATCTCCGGTGATGACGCCGTCTTGGACACGAACGCGGAGGCGCCGGTCTCCAGTGCGCGAAACAGCACGTCGTCCTCGCCGCGAGCGGTGAAGATCACGATGCCCAGGCCTTCAAATCGATCGCGCAGTTCAGCGGCCAGTTCAAGGCCGGGGCGATCGGGCAGCGACAGCCCGATCGTGACCACGTCCGGCCGCAACGCGCTGATCAGGCCGATCGCCTCGGCCGCGGTTCCGGCCTCGCCGACAGTGCGCATATCAGACTGCCCGTTCACCATCAGGGTCAAGCCGAGCCGGGTGACCGGATGGCTGTCGACGACGATCAACCCTGTTGCGGTCGTGCTCTCTGAGAGGCGGCGGGCGCGTGGAACATCACCGGTCGTGTCGACCACCGTGCTGATGTCCATGGACCCCCGCTAAGACCGTACTTTGACTTAACTTCGCGATCTCTCATCAAAGCACACTCCAGCCTTATAGAGTGCCTAAAGATTTGCTCAAGAAGCCCCGCATGACCGATATGCGTTGTCACTAATCACCTAGCGCGACACGGTAAGTACTCTTCGCACCTGGCTGTCACCCGATCAGGGGACCTAAGGCCTGACCGATCACCCGCTGCCCACTCTCGACGGAATACGTCACGCTCCTTTCACACCATGGATTGGCGGAAGCCAGGGAGCAGGGTGACGTGACGATCGTCTGCGAGCCGGACCTGAAGGCGGCACTGGTGCTGGCCACCAGCATCGGCGGCGACGTGCGGATCGTGTCGGCGCCAGGCATGGCCTTGGCGCTGCTGGTCAACATGACCGGCCGGCACCCGGTGGTGATCGGCGCCACGGTCGGCCTCGATGAGGCGCTGAGGTTCACCGCGCGGGTCACCGAGGAGCACCCGGCAGCGCTGGTGATCCTGATCCGCCAGCGGTTGGACGACGCCGAGGTCGCGCGAGCGATCGCGGCCGGCGCGCACGCGGTGCTTGATAGTGCCGTACACGATGAGATCGCGCACGCTTGTTCAGCGGCGACGGCGCCTCGGACCGGTGGCCAGATCTTCGCAGTGCTCGCCGCCAAGGGCGGCTGCGGCAAGACCACGCTGGCCACCAATCTCGCGGTTGCCTTACAGGGCGCCGGCGAGCGCCGGGTGTGCTTGCTGGACCTCGACCTGGAGTACGGCGACATCGCCTCGGCGCTGGATCTGGACACCAGCCGCACGCTGAGCCATCTCATCGGCAAGCGCGATGTCGGCGGGCTGCTGGACACCGGCGACCTGATCACCGCGTCCGCGGAGTCGGGCCTGGACTGCATCCTCGCGCCGGTGACGCCCGGTGACGCCAGGCGGATCAGACCGGCGAAGATCGGCTTGCTGCTGCGGGCACTGACCCGCCGGTACGACGTCATCGTCATCGACCTGCCGGCGCGGTTCTCACCGGCGGTGCTGGTCGCGCTGGATCATGCCCAACACCAGGTGGTGGTGGCCACCCCTGAGCGCCCGGTGTTGAAGCATCTGCGGATCACGCTGGACATCCTGGATCTGCTGGGTTACCGGAGAACGGCCAGGGCGGTGCTGTTCAACCGCTCGGATCCGCGAGTCGCGATCACCGAGGGGGAGGGGGCGGCGGTCGTGCGGGGGCCGGTCGCCGCCCACGTCCCGACCAGCGTCGACGTCGCGGCATCGATCAATTCCGGCGTGCCGCTGATGGTCACCCACCCCCGACATGCCGTCAGCGTGGCGATTCAGCGGTTCGCCGACAGCTACGCGCCAGTCCTGCCCATGTCAGCCCGAGCCCGGGCAGCACAAGACCGCGACAGCCGGCTTGGCTGCTCGCCTCACCAAGGGGGAAGCAATGCTGGAACAACTGCGTAAGGCACGCCAGGAGGAAAGCGGATTCACGCTCATCGAGCTCCTGGTCGTGATCGTCATCCTGGGCGTGCTGGCCGGAATAGTGGTCTTCGCCGTCGGCGGTATCACCGACCGAGGCAACGCCTCGGCGTGCAAGTCCGACGCCAAGAACGTCGAGGTCGCCTCGGAGGCCTACTTCGCCAAGAACAGCGCCTACGCAGCCGACATGCCGGCGCTGGTGACGGCCAACCTGCTGCGCGAGGTGCCCTCCACCACCAACGGCTACACGATCACCTACACCCAGGCCGGTGGCAAGGTCACCGCTTCCGGCGCCTGCACAGTCGCCTGATCCTGGCTGTTCGGCAGGGCCGTCCTCCGGGGCGGCCCTGCTCGGCCACCTACTCAGCAGGTTCTTTCGCGAAAGGCACGCTTTCATGCTTGGTCATCACATCGGCAGTCGCGTCGACGGGCTGCTCGCCGCGCTCTGGCAGGCCGGGGGCACCGACCTGTTGTTGACGGCCGGGCTGCCCCCGCAAGTGCGGGTGCGGGGCGAGCTGCGCCCGGCGCCAGGTGAGCCCACGCTCACCGGAGCCGACACCGAGGCGCTGCTGGCCGAGGTGCTCAGCCCTGACCAGTTCAGCGCCTTCGCCACCCAGCACGAGTACGACTTCTCCTTCAGCTGGCGTGAGGAAGCGAGGATCCGTGGCAACGCCTTCACCCAGCGGGACCAGACAACGCTGGCGTTGCGGATCATCCCGCGCCAGATTCCGACCATGCGGCAGCTGGGACTGCCGCCGGTGATCGGCCAGTTCACCCAGCAGCATCAAGGCCTGGTGCTGGTCACCGGACCCACCGGATCGGGCAAGTCCACCACCCTCGCCGCGATGATCGACCAGATCAACACCCAGCGCGCCTGTCACATCCTCACCGTTGAAGACCCGATCGAGTACGTGCACGAGCACAAGCGCTCGGCAGTCAGCCAGCGCGAGGTCGGTTCGGACACCGCGTCATTTCCGGACGCCCTGCGGGCAGCCCTACGTGAGGACCCGGACGTGCTGCTGGTCGGTGAGATGCGTGACCTGGAGTCGATCCGGTTCGCGCTCACCATCGCCGAGACCGGCCACCTGGTGTTCGCCACCCTGCACACCAACGACACAGCGCAGGCGCTGTCGCGGATCGTCGACGTCTTTCCGGCCGAGCAGCAGGCGCAGGTGCGCGTGCAACTGGCCGCCGCGCTGACCGGCATCGTCTACCAGCGGCTGATACCCCGAACCGGAGGAGGCATGATCGCCGCCTATGAGGTGCTGGTCGCCACCTCGCCGGTGCGGGGGCTGATCAAGGAAGGCAAGACCCACCAGCTGCGCAACACCCTGCTCACCGGTCAGCGCGATGGCATGGTGACCTTCGAGCAGTCACTGTCGGCGCTGGTGCAGCAGAACCTGATCAGCTATGAGGACGCCCTGGCCCGCAGCCTCTATCCCAAGGACATCATCACCGTGCCGCGGCCTCGAGTGGGTGTGACGGCATGAAGCTTCGTGGCCGCCACCAGTCTGACGAGGTCGCGCCGGAGCCGGCGTCCTCGCCGCCGGTGAGCCAGACGCCTGCGGACTTCGAGGTCCACGAGGGCGGCCGGCGGCTGGGCGAGCTGATCGTCGACGCCCGGCTGGCGACCCAGGCCCAGGTGGTGGCGGCGCTGGAAGAGGCGCAGCAGGGCGCTGCCAAGCGGCTGGGCCGGCTGCTGCTCGATCGCGGGGTCATCACCGAGCGCGACCTGACCCGGATGATCGCCGAGCAGAGCTCGGTGCCGTCCGTCGACCTGCGCAGCGTCACGCCCGATCCTGAGGTGGCGGGTTTGATCACCGCCGAGAGCGCCCGGGCGCTGTCGGCGCTGCCGCTGTCGATCGACGACGGCATCGTGCTGGTGGCGGTCGCTGATCCCAGCGAGACCACCATCGTCAGCCTGCGCGCGCTGCTGGGACGCGACGTCGAGGTCACGGTCGCCGGCCAGTCCGATCTGCTGCGGGCCATCGACAACACCTACCGGGCGATCACCGGGGTGAGCTCGCAGGTCAAGCTGTTCGAGGCCCGCGACGGCCTGCGTCGCGACACCGTCCGGATGGACACCGCCACCGGCGGCGACGAGGCGCCGGTCGTGCGAGTGGTGCAGATGATGATCGCCCAGGGGGTGCGGGACCGGGCCTCCGACATCCACATCGAGCCACAGGACGAGCGGGTCCGGGTGCGTTACCGCATCGACGGCGCGCTGCACGACGTGCTGGACCTGCCGGGCTCGATGGGCCCGGCGATGGTCAGCCGGATCAAGATCCTGGCCGGGATGAACATCGTCGAGCGCCGGCGCGCCCAGGACGGCCAGATCAGCACCGAGATCGAGGGCCGCGCGGTGGACATCCGGGTCGCCACGACAGCGGTGGTGGGCGGTGAGAAGGTCGTGCTGCGGTTGCTGGACAAGAGCCGGCCGCTGTTCAAGCTGGAGCAACTGGGCATGCCGGCCGCCATGGCGCAGCGCTACGCCAAGACCTTGCGCGCGCCCTACGGCATGGTGATCTGCGCCGGGCCCACCGGCAGCGGCAAGACCACCACGCTCTACGGGTCGCTGGCCGAGATCAACAGCCCCGACCGCAACATCATGACCATCGAGGACCCGGTGGAGTACACCTTCTCCTCCATCAACCAGATCCAGATCAACGAGCAGGCCGGGATCACCTTCGCCGGCGGGCTGCGCTCGATCCTGCGCCAGGACCCTGACGTGATCCTGGTGGGCGAGGTGCGTGACGTCGAGACAGCCCGGATCGCGGTCCAGTCGGCGCTGACCGGCCACTTCGTGCTGTCCTCGCTGCACGCCACCGACTCGGTCTCGGCGCTGCACCGGCTGATCGACATGGGCATCGAGACCTTCCTGATCGCCTCCTCGGTCACCGCGGTGCTGTCCCAGCGGCTGGTGCGCCGGATCTGCCCGCACTGCCGCGAGCCCTACCAGCCGACGCCTGAGGAGTTGGCGTTCCTGCGCGCCATTGACGGTGACGCCCCGGACAACGGCTTTCTGCATGGCGCCGGCTGCAACTTCTGCGCCCACACCGGCTACCTGGAGCGGACCGGGGTCTATGAGATGTTGACGCTGTCCGACGGCATCCGCGAGCAGGTGCTCGACCGTGCCTCGCACGACGACCTGCGCAAGCTCGCGCGGGCCGAGGGGATGAGCACCCTGCTGGAGGAGGCCGTCGCCCTGGTGCGCGACGGCGCCACCAACCTCGCCGAGATCATGCGATCCGTGTACGTGATGGGGGTCTGAGGACCGTGCCCAGTTTCAGCTACACAGCGACGCTGCCGTCCGGGGAGCCGGCGCGCGGAACCGAGAAGGCCGCCAGCCAGGAAGCCGTCGAGCTGGCCCTGTACGAGCGGGACCTGCGAGACATCCGGGTCGAGCCCAAGAAGAGCCTGCTCAAGATGGAGATCACCGCTTCCAGGGTCAAGCGCGACGAGCTGATGCACCTGTCGCGCCAACTGGCCGCCTTCATCCGGGCCGGCCTGCCGCTGATCGACGCGGTGCGCACCATCGGCGCGGAGTCCAGCAACAGCTCGGTGCGCCGGATGATGGCCGATGTGGAGCGGTCGCTGCGAGACGGTGATCGGCTCTCGACCTGCCTGGACCGCCATCCCAAGATCTTCCCGGCGTTCTACCGCGGCATCCTGCGCTCGGCGGAGCTGACCGGGCAGCTGGACACGGTGCTCGACCAGCTGGCCACCTACCTCGAGCGTGACCTCGAGGCCCGGCGCAAGGTGCAGTCGGCGATGATCTATCCCGCCGTGATCGCCGGGATGTCGGTGTTCACCGTCGCCGTGCTGGCCGGGTTCGTGCTGCCCCGGTTCAAGGTGTTCTTCAAGAGCCTGGACGCTGAGTTGCCGTTGCCCACCCGGATCATGCTGGCGATCACCGACTTCCTGATCGACTACTGGTGGGCGATCATCGCCGCCATCGTGGGAGTCGTCGTGGTCCTGGCACTGGCATTGCGCACCGAGGCCGGCCGCTATCTCAGGGACCGGTTCGTGCTGGCGGCGCCGGTGCTGGGCGCCACCGTCCAGTACGCCCTGGTCGAGCGGTTCTGCCGCATCCTGTCCTCGATGGTGAGCGCCGGGGTCAACCTGCCCGAGGCGTTGCGGGTGGCGAGTGAGTCGTTGCGCAACCTGGTCTTCATCCGGGCGCTGTCGCAGGTGGGGGAGTCGATGCTCGAAGGCGACGGTCTGGCCAAGCCGCTGGCCCGGACCGGGCTGTTCCCTAGCACCGCGTCGTTGATGATGCAGGTGGGCGAGGAGACCGGCACCCTGGACGCCCAGCTCGAGGCGACCGCCCGGTACTACGAGGGCGAGCTCGACTACAAGATCAAGAAGCTGACCAGCCTGTTCGAGCCGACCATCATCCTGGTGATGGGAGGCTTGGTGGGGTTCGTGGCCATCGCGCTGGTGTCGGCGATGTACGGCATCTTCAACCAGGTCTCTGTCTGAGATGAGCTTGTCATGAGCCTGGCCATCAAGCCTGACATGAGCGCCGGCATGGGGGCTGGCATGAGATCGGAGGCGGATCGCGACCGTGGCGAGACGCTGCTGGAACTGCTCATCGGGCTCACCATCATGGCGGTCGCGGTGGTGGCGGTGGTCGGTGGCCTGGTGGCCAGCATCGCCGTCTCCGACATCCACCGCAAGCAGGCCACGGCCGGGGCCGCGGTGCGCGATTACGCCGAGAATGTCGAGAAGTTCGTCGCCGGAGCGGGTTACACGGCGTGCGCGGCGCCCTCGGCCTACTCGCCGGGCGCTGTGGGGTTCACCGCTCCCAGCGGCTATGTCGCCACCGCCGTCACGGTGCGGCACTGGTCCGGCGCCGCCTGGGCGGCCAGCCCGTGCGCCGACATCGGGCTGCAGGAGCTGACCGTCCAGGTCGCCAGCTCGGACACCCGCGCGAGCGAGCGGCTGGTCGTGGTGCTGCGCAAGCCCTGCGGGCTGGGCTCGACATGCTGAGGCGGGACGAGCGCGGCTTCACCCTGGTGGAGCTGCTGGTGGCGGTCGTGATCCTGGGGCTCATCGCGGCGCCGCTGGGGAACGTGATCATCAGCTATCTCCGCAACACCGACGCGACCGCGGCCCGGCTCAGCGAGTCGCACGACGCGCAGGTCAGCGCCGCGTACTTCTCCGCCGACGTGGCCAGTGTCGGCGTGCGCAGCACGACGTACTCCGCCGACCCGGCCGCGCCCTATCCGTTGACCCAGTCGATCGAGCAGAACGCACCGGCAACCAGCGGGCTTTTCCCTTGTGGCAGCGCGGCCACGCCGAACGCGGTGATCCGCTTTGCCTGGGACGACTACACCAGCGCGTCGTCCTCGGCGGTGATCCAGCGGCGGGTGGCCTACGTGTCCGTGCCGGACGCGGCCGGCCATCCGCAGCTGCACCGGCTGGTGTGCGCCGGCTCGGCGACCGTCGTCACCGACACCGTGCTCGCTCACGACCTGGTGTCGGTGGCGGCGTCCTGCGCGTCGGCGTCCGGGCCGACGGCGTGCGCCGGAAGCGGCGCGGCGGTGCCCCTGATCGCCAAGCTTTCCTTGACCATTCACAACCCGCAGAGTGCTGGCGCGCCCGATTACCAGATTCAGCTGACCGGTCAACGGAGGCAGTCATGATCAAGGCAGCCCGCCGCCGGCTGGATCTGGCCGACGACACCGGCGCGACGCTGGTGCTCGCGTTGATCCTGATCACGGTGGTGGCGCTGGTGGTCGGGGTGCTGCTGTCCTTCGGCGACTCCAGCGTCCGGACCACCGTGGCGCTGCGCGGCCAGGCCGCCGCGGTCTACGGCAGCGACGGCGCCGCGGCGGCCGCGATCACCGCGTTGCGCCGCTCGCCGTTCAATAACAACACGTCCAGCCCGACCCACCCGAAGTGCTTCGGCGCCGGCCTCACCGCCGACACGCTGCTGCTGAACGACTTCTACCCCGGCACCACCGGCGGCGCGGCGTCCTCGGCAGCGGTCGAGTGCACGGCCGACCCGAACACCGGTGCGGCCGGTGGACTGGTGAAGATCAACGACGGCAACAAACCGGGCAACGCGATCCTGACCATGGGCGCCAACCCGGGCGAGGACGGCGTGAACATCAAGGCGCTGAGCAGCTCGTTCCCGTTCAGGGTGCACGGCTCGGTGGTGTCGAACTCCAACATCCGGGTGACCAACGGCTCACTGGAGTCCAACGTGGGGGTGTACGCGCGCACCGGCTGCTCGGGTGCCATCGTCAGCACCCCGCCGCCGGCCTGCTCCTCGGGCCCGACCGCCGACCCGGGCTACCAGTCCGAGCCAGCGTTCGGATCGCCTGCCAACGCGGTTCCCACCTACCGGCCGGTGCCCGCGGTTGCGGCGACCAACTGTCCGGGCGGGGTGATGACGTTCCAGCCCGGCTACTACGACGACGGCCAGGCGCTGTCGTCGTTGATGAGCAACAGCGGCGGTTCGTGCAAGGACAGCGTCTGGTGGTTCACGCCCGGCATCTATTACTTCGACTTTCACAACTCGGCCAACCCGCTGCTCGGCGGCAGCGACGTCTGGACGGTGAGCAGCGGCCAACTGGTCGCCGGCACGCCTACCAACGCCGCCGGCACCGTGCTGGCCAAGCCGGCCAGCCCGTCCACGATTCCCGGCGCCTGCCAGAACCCGATCAAGGACGAGAACGCAACCGGGGTGCAGTTCATCTTCGGCGGCGACAGCCAGCTCCGGCTGACCAATGACGCCGACGCCGAGATCTGCGCCACCTACCACTCTGACCGGCCGCCGATCGCCGTCTACGGGGCCAAGACTGGAGCCGAGGCCCTCGTGCCGACGGCGACCGTCAAGCCCTCCACCGTGGTGAATCCACCCGCGCCGGCCCTGTTCGACAGCGCCACCGTGACGGCCTCGAATCTGGCTGAGGAGGCCGACAGCGCCGGGGCGGTCTGGACCAAGACCGCCACGGGCAACCAGACGGCCTCGTTCACCCTCGGCGGCTACGCCCCGGCGCCCGTCATCCCAGCAGGCTCGGTGCTCAATTCAGCGACCCTGCGGGTGGTGTACAAGAACAGCGCCGGCGCCAGCGGCGATGTGCGGACGGTGGTGCTGACCCCGACCGCGGGCGGGGCGGCGATCACCTCGACCCTGCCCTCGACCGCGAGCACCGTCGCCCAGACCGCGCTGATCAACCTGTACAGCGGTGGCGTCGGCCCGCTGGCCACCGCGGTGCACACCTACGGCTTCACGGGCGCGAGCATGGCGTACTCGACGCGGCTGGCGCACACCGGCGTCGAGACGGTCGACGCCCTCCAACTCGACCTCGGCTACACCCCGCCGGCCTTTCGCGCCCAGGACGGCGCCATACCCGGCGGCAACTGCCTGACCAGCACCTACACCGGTGGCGGGGGAGGGCAGTGCGCGGTGCTGTCGATGTCGACCGGCTACAGCGGCCGCTTCTACATCCAGGGCACCACCTACACGCCCAAGGCGGTCATCGACCTGACCTTGAATAACATCACCTCACAGGTGCTGCGCTTCGGCGTGGTGGCCCGCTCCCTGTGGGTCAAGGAGACCGGGTCCATCACGTACAACGGCCCGGTCATCGAGGTGCCCGACAACTCACCCGGCTTTGGCCCCGGCGGCACGGTGGTCTACCTCAACGTCTACCTGTGCCAGGCGGCGTCCAGTTGCACAGCCGCCACCGGCAAGCTCAGCCTGCGGGCCCGGGTGCTGATCTATGACCCGACCGCCACGCCCAACCCGCCGGCACGCCAGATCACCATCCAGAGCTGGGCGGTGCAGCGCTGAAGGTGGGCGCTGAAGGTCCTGGCGCCTCAGCGCCAGCAGGCCTAGAAGACGATCCGCTCTTCCGGCGCCGGGGGAGCGCTCTGGTAGGAGCTGAACCGCTTGGCGTCGGAGTCCCAGTGCAGTCGCTCCTGGTCCTCGGCGTCCCGGCTCTGGAAGACGTGTTCGCCCTCGTGGCCGGCGCTCTCACCGCAGGTGGTGTCGAACTTCTCGAGCCACTCCAACTCGCCGGTCGGGTGAGCCTCACGGATCGAACTGATGTCTGTGTCGCAGCGTCCCTCACTCATGCAGGGCAGCCTAGACCGTTCAGGCGCCTTTGTTGCCTCGTTTGCATCCCTGCCCCGCAAGGCTCACGCCCCGGCGCGGACCGTGGTGGGATGGGCGCATGAGAGTGCGGGTGGTGGGCGCGGGCGTGGTGGGGTTGACCAGTGCGCTGCGCCTTGCCGAGGCCGGTCACCAGGTCGAGGTGCTCGCGGCCCAGCTGCCGCAGAGCACGACGTCCTCGATCGCGGCTGCGCTCTGGTATCCCTACCGGGCCTACCCCGAAACCGAGGTCACCCGGTGGTCGGCGGCCAGCTACGCCGCCTTCGGCGCCCTGGCGGCTGATCGGCGCTCCGGTGTCAGGCTGCGCCGCGGCCGGGAGTTGTTCCGCGCGCCAGTGGCCGAGCCGTGGTGGCGTTCGGCGGTGCCCGAGCTGGCGCGGGTGGCCGGCGATCACCTGCCCGAGGGCTACCTCGACGGCTACCAGCTGACGGTGCCGGTGGTTGACATGGCGCTGCATCTGGACTGGCTCGTCACCGGCCTGCGTCGGCTGGGAGTCGGCGTGCAGGTCGGGCGGCTCGATGAGCTGGACGCCGCGTTCCCCGGCGTCGACGTGGTCGTGAACTGCGCCGGACTGGGCGCCCGCGAGCTGGCGGGGGACCGGACGCTCAGCCCGGTGCGCGGTCAGGTCGTCGTCGTGGAGCAGTTCGGCCTCACCGACTGGGTGCTGGATCAGAACGAGCCGGATCAGCTGACCTACGTGGTGCCCAGGGAGAGCACCGTGATCCTCGGCGGCACCGCACAGGAGGGCGATGCCGACCTTGAGGTCCGCCCGGCCGAGACCGAGGCGATCCTGGCCAGGTGCGCCGCGCTGATCCCCGAGGCAGCCGGCGCCCGGGTCCTCGGGCACCGGGTCGGGGCGCGGCCGGCCCGGCCCGCGGTGCGGCTGGAGACCGAGATTCGGCCGGACGGCCCGGTGGTGCATTGCTACGGCCACGGCGGCGCCGGGGTGACCCTGTCCTACGGGTGCGCCGACGACGTCGTCGAGCAGGTCCGTCGGCTCGGATAGGGATGATGTTCAGGTCGGTATAAGGGTGAAGCGGCCGTCCTCGTCCTCGAATAAGACAACGATGGCCCAGTCCGTCGAGTCGACGACGCCATGGCAGACCGTCACCACGCCCTGGCCCACCTTCGGCGTCCGTGGGCAGTCCATGCGCGAGACGTCGCCACCGTCCTGGGTGATCCGATCGGTGACCGCCTTGGCCAGGGTGTCGCCGGTGACAGGCCCGGCGGGAGGCGCTGACAGCTGGCCGGTGAGCGGTTCGCCGCCCTCCTCCATGAACGCCGCTCCAGCGAACACGACGACTAGCGCGACGACCAGGACGAGGAGTAGCGCCACAAGTGAGAGCACCAGGGCGGTGATGGCCACTCCTCGTCCACCGCGGCCCTCAGGGGGCGGCGGCGGTGAGCCCGGCGCCGGATACCACTGTGAAGCAACGGGTTGCGGTGGCCCGTAGTTAGGCTGCATGGCGGGATGCCCCTTAGGTGGCGACGCGGCGGTTGGTCACAGTTGTGCCGGACTCTCCCACATCGGGCCGAGCCGCACGCTGGATTGCGTCCCATCGCCTCCGAGCTCCCGGCCGACGATGGCAGGAGCAGCCAGTGCCGGCCGGGCCGCCGGGAACCTGGTCCGCCCCAGGTGTCAGTGTTTCTGGATCACCCGTTCGGGCGTGCCCGGCTTCCAGACGGTGATGTCCAAGTGGCCTTCGGCGTACTCCACGGCTGAGGCGCCGGTCAGCTCCGTGTCGTAGAGGTGGTCCAATCCCTCAGCGCGAAGATCGAAGCCGGTGTCGGCGAACAACGCCTCGGTGAAGCGCTGATGCAGCGCCTTGTCCTGCACGTCGCGCGCCATGCCCCAGAGCTTGGCGTCGCCGTCTGTCACCTGGGTGTCGACGGTGGCGGTGTGCAGGCAGAACCGCGGGTCGCGGTCCAGGTCGCGGAACTTCATGGTGCCCGGCATGCCCACGAGCCAGAGCCGGCCCTCGAAGACCCTCGGCTCCATCGGGCTGATCCGCGGGTAACCGTCCGAACGCAGCGTCGCCAGCATGCACAGGTTGCCGGTCGCCGCGTGCCGCCGCGTGAAGACGGCGGCGATGCGTGGCGCGCAATTGGCGAACTCATCCCATCCGACCATGGCCGAGATGGTAGTCCCGGCCTCAGACAACGGAGCTGACATGGCGACGCCCGCTCGGCCCGGGTGCGGGCGAGCGGGCGTCGTCACGGAGATCTCTAGGAGAACGCCTCGAACTCAGCGGCCTTGACGGTCGGGGCCTTGGGGCCGAACAGCGGGTTGGTGGTGCTCGAGCCGGTGACGCAGTCGCTGTCGCTCGTCGGGTCGTTGTCCTGATCGCCCTGGTACTCCGGGGCGCCGGTGCACTGGTTGTTCAGCACGATCAGCTTCAGGTGCGTGGCCGTGGTGTCGGGGACGTCGAACTGCCGCACCAGCAGATCCGGCGCCAACGGCCGGGGCTTCGTGGCGGGGAAGGCGTTCGCCGGGCTGGTGTAGATGGTGGTGAAGCCCGCCGGGTTGACGCAGCCGGGGTTGGTCGCGCTCTCCTTGCACGTGGCGATGGCGAACTGCCGCAGCGCGTCGAAGCGGCCCCCGGTCTGCTGCGTGAAGGCGCTCACCCTCACGGTGCGGACCATCACCGGCCCGCTCGCGGTGCGCGCCAGGTGCACCACCACCGACGGCTTGCTGAGGTTGACCGGCGTCGCGGTGGTCTCGCTCCAGTTGGTCGCCTCATCGTCGTCGATGAGACCGGCGTGATTGACGCTGGTCGCGCTGCCGGTGACGGTCGCGCCGTTGGCAGCCGAGGCCAGGTTGGTCTTCAGCGACAACACCCGCGCTGCCGTGGTGCCGGCAGCGACCGTGTGGGTGAAGCTCTGGATGCCGAAGCCGGCCTTCTGCACCGTGATGGTGTAGGCGCCGGGCTCGGCGCGGAACGTGGCGATCCCGTTGAGGTTCGACGTGGCCACCGGGGTGACGCCCGCCGAGTACGGGCCGACGTAGACCTTGGCGCCGCTCACCTTCGCGCCACCGTTGTCCACGGCGCTCAGCGTGAAGTTCACCGTGCCGGCCTGCGAACCGGTCCGCCCGACGAAGCTGGGCTTGGGGTCGGCGTCGTCGGTGCCGAGCGTCGAGGCGTCCTTGCCGAAGCCCCGCTTGGCGAACGCGGTCCAGAGCGTCGCCTGGTTGGCGCCGCCGAAGCGCATCATGTCAGCCGCCAGGTAGCTGTCCCGGGCGTCAAGCATGCTGGTCGTCGACGGCTGCAGGAGCCAGGCGTCGAACACCAGCTGGATCCAGCGCCGGTTGCCCGGGCACTGGTCAGCCGGCAGCTCGCCCTGGGCGCACCGCTGCTGCAGGGTGGTGTTCGAGGCCGGGTGAGTGGCGTTGTACTTGGCCACCAGAGCCTGCCGGATCTCGTAGTTCACCGCGTTCCAGACCTCGCCGTCGGAGTGGACCTCGGGCCCGGTGACGTCGAAGCCGATGTCGCTGTAGTTCAGCGGGTTGGTGTTGAGGCTGTAGTTGCGGATGCCGCGTTCCTTGTTGCCGGTGGCGTAAGGACCGACGGCCCACGGGTTCTCACCGTTCTGCGGGGTGTAGCCGAACTCGTGCAGGTACTCCAACGCGTTCAGGTCGGCCCAGCTCTCGCCCATGGATCCGGCCTGCTCGCCGGACAGGCCGGCGTCCGGGCCGGCCACCATCCGGTTGCTGATCAGGTGGGTGTACTCGTGGCCGAAGATCGTGGTGTCGTAGTCACCGTCGACGCAGGGGGAGTAGAACGCCCCTGAGATCGGCTGGAAGAGGTACTGGTTGGTGATCGGGGAGATGCCGTCATTGAGGGTGACCTGGTTGGCGTTGTCGCGACCCTGGTAGGACGGCGCGCCGCCGCTGATGGCCCCGGCCTGGACGTTGCCGATCTCGGGGTCGCCTTCCTTGCCGCCATTGCCGTGGTTGCTCACCTGCGCGTTGTAGTTCTCCTCGGTGAACCCGAGGAAGTAGGAGAAGTCGTGGAAGCGGTTGTGCCCGGCGAACAGGTCGGTCACCGACGCGTCGATGTCATTGCGGCTGGGTGAGGCGAAGCTCGCCTGGCTGCACTTGGAGGTGTTCCACTGGTTCGTCCAGCCGAAGCTGTAGTCGCGGTCCGCGGCGATCGGGCGCTGCCCGGCCGGTCCCGGCGTCAGCGGTGACAGCCATGACTCAGCGGTCACCGCGTTGTTGCCGGAGGTGGTGAAGGTCGGCAGGCCCGTGTGGGGGTTGGCGTCCCACGGCGTCCGGGAGGCCAGGTTCTGCTCCTTGCGATCGCAGCCCGTCTGGTTGGTCAGCACCCAGCAGCCGGTCTTGCGGTTGTCGGTGGAGGAGTAGTCCAGCGACGGGGCGTTGAAGAAGTACTTCCACTTCGGCGGGTACGGCAGGCCGGCTCCGCCGGTGTCGGGGGCCGCGGTGTTGGAGGAGAGGAACACCCCCGTGGCGGTGTACGGCTCGACGAACGGTCCGGCCGGGTTGGGAGAAGGGCAGATCTGAACGAAGTAGTCGCCTGCCGGCACGCCGTCGGCCGGGGCGTAGACGAGCTCTTCCTGACCGACGCCCAGGTCCTCGCTGGCTGCGACGGCCGTGCCGTTCAACAGCAAGCGGATCACGATGTCGTTGGTGGCAACCGTGCTGGTGCCTGCCACGGTGATCTGCTTGGTGGCGGCGTCGACGGTGCCGCCCGGGACGGCCGTCCCGCAGGCATCCGGCGTGAAGGCGCCGGTGAACTGGTTGCTCGACTCGCTGTGCTGCACCCGGTTGTAGCGCATCAGGATCTCGCCCGAGACCGCGTCGACGAACACCGTGTAGGCCTGGGCGTCGCCGCCCTGGACGTCGAGGACGATGGTCTCGAAAGCCGGCCGGGCCGCTCCGGCCGGAGTGGGCACCGCCACCAGGCGGGCCCGCTGCTGCTGGGCGAAGCCGGGCACGCTGAACACGCTCCAGCCGTTGCTGACGGTCGGGGTGGACAGCGCGGGCAGCGACAGGATGTGTCCGACGTTGGCGGCGGCCTTGAGCCAGGCGCTGGTGGCCGACAAGGCAGCGGCCGGCGGCGTGGACTGCGGCCCGGTGGCCGAGGACGAGACGTAGGCGACCTTGTCGCCCGCGACGCTGACGGTGATCAAGCCGTCCTGGCCGGCGGGCAGGGCGCCGTATCGCTGGCGGAACAGCACGGCGTGGCCGGCGCCGGCCGCGGTCTTCTGGTCGTTGAGCAGTTCGAGCTTGTCGACGTCGGAGGAGGTCATCCGGAAGAGTTCGGCGTTGTCCTTGAGCCACGCCCGGGCGACGGCGACGGCGTCTCCGGTGTAACCGGCGCCCAGGTAGCTGTCGTACTTGATCAGAGACTGCACGGTTCCGAACCGGTTCCACCGCGCCTGCGCGCCGAGCGCGGACACCTGACTCAGCTGCTCGGCGGTCGGCGCGATCGCTCCCACCCGGGCATCGACGTCGGAGAACCCGATGGGGACGCCCAGCAGCGAGAGGTTGCTGCTCGCCCCGCCCGACGCCGCTGGCGAGGCCAGGGGAGCGGCGTTGGCCCCGCCGGCGTCCACAAGAGCGATGAGCACGGCAGCGGCGACTGCCGCCGCGCCGAACTGAGTGGCCGCTCGGCGGTGTCGCCGAGCAGGACCGGATCGAATCATGAAGCCTCCACGCTCAAGCCGGTAGTGAGATCCGGCAGTCGACATTCACACTGATCACCTACCAACGCGCGGCCTGCGGAAAGGTTGCGCTCAGATTCCGGCGAGGATGCCGCGGGGCGGGTCGCAGGATCGGGCCGGCGCTCAGCGCTTCGGGGCGGTCGCGCTCCCGGCCCAGCCGGACGTGGGCCGCTGGACTGTGTCCGGTGTTGAGGAGCCGGTGAGCGCAGCCGACACGAGCCCCGGCAGAGCAGGAAGCAAGATGTCAGCGATGTGGGCTGCGAGCACGATGAAGTCCAGTCGGCGGCGTCGAGAAGCGTGGCGATGGCTGGCGGAGTCGGCACAGCTGCTCTCCGATAGCAGCTGTCACAACCAAGGACAATCACGGGAGAGTCATGAGCGCGGGCCGTCACTTCGTGTTGGACCCCACCGGCCGAGACATCCACGCCGAGGCAGATCACCTGCGCGCGCTGGGCCCCGCCACCCAGGTGGAGCTTCCCGGCGGGGTGCTGGCCTGGTCGATCACCAGCTACGAGGTCAGCAAGAAGTTGCTGAGCGATCCGAACGTGAGCAAGAGCGCCCGCAAGCACTGGCCGGCGTTCTCCAACGGTGAGATCCCACCCGACTGGCAGATGATCAGTTGGGTCGCGATGGACAACATATCCACCACCTTCGGCGCAGACCATCGCCGCCTGCGCAGGCTGACCGCCAAGGCGTTCAACTCACGCCGAGCCGAGGAGGTCCGCCCGCTGGCGGCACAGCTGATCGACATGTTGCTCGACCGCATGGCCGACGCCGCGGCCTCGGCAGAGGTGATCGACCTGAAGGCGGCCTTCGCGTATCCGTTGCCGGGCATGCTGGTCGCCGAGCTCATCGGCATGTCGGAGGAAGCCAGGGTGGCCGCGGCGAAGGTCATCGACCTGATGGCTGCCACCAACGTCACCTCTGAGCAGGCCCAGGACGTCCTGCTCGGCTGGCGCGAGGCCATCACTGCGCTCATCGAGCTCAAACGCGCTCAGCCCGGCGACGACATCACCAGCGACCTGATCGCCGCACGGGACGAGGACGGCTCCCTGCTCACCGAACAGGAGATGGTGGACACCATCTTCGCGATACTCGGAGCGGGGTCTGAGACCACGATCAACTTCTTCGACAACGCGATCACCCAGCTGCTGACCCATCCCGAGCAGCTCGACCTGGTCACGTCTGGGCAGGTCTGCTGGGAAGAGGTCATCGAAGAAGTGCTGCGCTTGGACTCGCCCCTGGCGAATCTGCCGATGCGGTTCGCTGTGGAGGACATCCGGCTGGGCGGGGTGACCATTGCCAAGGGCGAGCCGATCCTGATCAACTACGCCGCGCTCGGGCGAGACCCGGCGCTGCACGGAGAGTCAGCGGGCGCCTTCGACGTCACCCGTCAGAACAAGGAGCACCTGTCATTCGGCCACGGCGTCCACTACTGCCTCGGCGCGGGGATTGCCAGGATGGTGGCCAAGGCAGGTCTGTCCGCCCTGTTCGAACGCTTTCCCCGCCTGACCCTCGCCGTCGACGCCGAGGAGCTCGTGCCCTACCCGACCTTCATCATGAACGGCAATCGCGATCTGCCCGTCTACCTCTTCGGCGGCGGCCGCGCCGCCTAAGGCGCATAAGGCCAGGTCACGCCGATGCTCATTAGGCGAATGCAAACGTGCAGGTTGCGGAAACTACCTAATGACGGTTAATCACTTCCCGCTCGAAGCGATACGGTGGTACTCCAGAAACGCGAGCGTTCCTTTGCCAAGCACACCAGACAGGTTGACCCCATGAGTCTCGGCAGCCGCCACGGCCTCGTCGCAATCAAATAATGCCTGCGACAGATCCTCCCGGGAGACCGCGTCGAGGACAATTCGACGGATAATTGTGTGTATACCGCTGTTTTCTGCCGAGGGGGGTACTTCTGGCATTCCGGCCAATATCGTTTGTTTGAGAGAGAGTATATGCCCACGACGCTGCGCGTCCTCCAACGCGTGGGCCTGTTCCTTGAGTGTGGATTCTAAAGATCGCTGAAGCGCAGCTACTTTTAGGCGCTCAGCTTCGATCAAGCGAAGTTCCCCTTCGGTACGCCTTGACTTGTTGTCTGCGCTCTGAGCGACGTACACACCGTACGCTCCCACTACGGTCAGTACAATCGTGAGAACTGCAATTGAAGCATCGTTGGCAAGGCCTTTGAAGGTTACGCGAACCAATGCACGAAGCACTATGCCAAGTGCGCCGACCCCCACCGCGATCGCGAGTATAGAAATTAGGTTTCGACCACGTAGGCGCCATCGCAAAGCAATTGCGAGTGCTACACAAGTAAGGGCAACCCACCACGAAATCAGAGCCTCGCCAAAGAAACTATTCGTCACGTTGGGCACTCGATGCACGAACAATCTCTTTGTACACCTCAAAGCCTAGGGTCTGATCGCGATCGACCTTCATTTTATCGATCATGGGTGCCGGGTCCTCTGGCCAATCTGCAGGCCGCTCTTGTGAATGAAGCGTGTGCGCCGAAATATAAAGATATGGGAGGTTGAGGCCGAGTACTGACACTAGCCGACCAAAGACAGCACCTATGTTAAAGTCATTCAACGCATCTATCCATGCCTGCGGGATCCCGAGTGCTTCAAGCTGAGTTCGTTCTGTACCGGATGGTCTAGGCATACGTCGGTCGAATACAGCCGCTGAAAAGCCACCAGCGATAATCGCCTCGACGCCGTCGATCACCGTTTCAGCCTGGAACACCTCCCAGCCGTGGCTTTCAAACTCGCGAATAACGGTGTCAATGGACCAAGTTCGATCGTCAACAAGGAGTAGTCGACTTTTCATTCATCCGCCTAACTAACTGTCGTGGCTATGGGCCATTTTAGGCTTGCACGGACAACTGGCATATCGTTAAGAGTGAGATTCTCGTGGGTCAGTGTTCCGCCCACCTCCTCGACGACATCTCGCATCAACCTCAGACCAAGGGAATTCCGCTCGGCGGCCCCATTGTTTGGGCCCGAGTCGCTAGGCTCGATCCAGCCAGGATTGAGGACCGACAGTTGTAGATAGTTCCTCGCAGGATCAATGATCACCGCTACTCGCACGAATCGGTGACCGCCACGAGTCCGCATGTGACGACACGCATTCTGGAACAAGTTATAGACACACTGTCTGAATGCCTCCGTGCGGCCTAGAAGTTGCACCGACCGGCCGCTTGGGTATTCGGGATACTCGATCGAGGCATGAAACATAGTCGGGCCGTACTCTTCAAGTCGGACCAGTTCAGAATTTAGGACCGCCCATGCCTCAAATGTGCCACTCGTCGGATTGCTAAGCCCACCACCGTAAACCCCTATAAACGCATCGGCTCGGAACTCTAGCGACCGAAGCAAATTGTCTAACAGAATGATGTCTCTGTCAGTATTGGATCGATGGACACGCTGGCGATAACTAATAAGATGATCACGTGCACTTCCCGCTTCTGTCCTGACGTCGTGCATGACGCCCGCCGCCCAGTTGTTTACCTGTTCATGTTCTCGATCAAGGCGCCGTTGCAGGAGATAAGTTAGTTGACGTACGTCCGGACTGCTTTCGGCTTCGCGAATCAGTCCTCTATAGTTAGACATAATCATCGCGTCAAGCGGCGAACTTGTGAAATCTATAGACATCTCAGCCTGATACGCAACGTCATCGTATTCAAGCCGAAAAACGTTAGTTAACATGACTAAACGGGAGCGGCTCTTCGAACGGTCGACCGTGATTACGTTATTTGGATGCGTAAACGTACCGTTTATAACGTTATCACAATCTGCAGCCGCTCGATCTCGCAGGAATTCTTCCACAAATAGCGTCAGAAAAGATGCGCCGATGGCTTCCTGCTTCTGGTACCCATATGTCGCCGCGGCGGCTTCGTTCCAAACGGCTATAGTGTAACCAGCGTCCTTGCCGCGAGCGACCCAAAACGGTACGGGCAGTACATCCGCGAATCGTTGCAGGTCGGATAAGTCGGGGGACACTGCTACTCTCGTCCAAATAAGTGGCGTGACAAATCGGCGGGACGGGCCGACTCAGGACTTTCGTCAGTGTAAAAGTTCATCGCTACGGCAACTCGAGCGTGCCCCTCGGTCATAGGACGTACGTAATGCGGATTCCGGCGAGCATCGAACAGAAGTAGCTTATTAGCCTTCGGATAGAGCTCTTGACAATTCGCGTCGACCTCCTCGATGGACTGTGCGCTCGGATCGAGTCCGACCACGAGAGCGCCCCCGTCGCGCTCAGATAGCGTCGCCGTATATAACATGCCTTGCACGGGATTAGAATCTACATGGCATTCGTACACCATTCCATCGCCCCACTGTACGTTCAAATTGATGGCGTACAGAGGGGAACTCGCGGTGTAGGTTCGGACCCCTGCGAATGCCTCGGCGCGTTCTAGAAATTCGGTTCGGTAAAGCTCGAAAAGCCAAGGTGCCTCTCGCATCAAGACGTCACCAGCGACGAGTAGTAGAGGGCGCGACCGAACGTCGGCGGCTTCACGTGAGGTAACGGATGTCGGCTTGAGCCTACGTTCCGTCGCGACCCGACCGGCGATGAAGCATAGGTCTGCGGCCCAGGTCGGCGGCAATATCTCAGTCAAGTCTTGTTCTTCGAACCTGAAACTCATAGGTGAAGGCTACGCGTGTCGTAACCCGCTGAGATGGAAAGTTCGACTCGTGATCGCAGGCGGCACTGGGTCGGACTGTAGAGACCGCCGATTGGCCAGTCCGATGCGCGGTTGGTCGGCACGGCGTTGATGCGCGACGGCGCAGCGCGCCGGCTTACGGGATGTTCAAGGTTGGATCAGCGGGCTGGCCTACTACCGCGCCGAGGCGAGGCGGCGTTTGAGCCTCGCTCACGTCGACCCCAGCGCTACCGCCGAGGCGGTTTGGCTGATCGTCCGGCTGCGGAAGCGACTCGCCGAGCAGATCGGACGCCGGCCCGGACACCATCGCTGACACTTGGCGCAGCATCACGAGGCGACGATGTAGATGGCTACAGTCAGACGTCGCTCAAGGCCTTCGTCACGACCTACGACCAATCACCCACCGCATCGCCTACTGCCCACCACGCTACTTCAGCGGTCATGTCCCCACCTGATCCAAGGCCACGCCAGCGACCGCATGAACCCTGCCGACATCGCCGGGCGGGTCGCCGTGGCAGCCACCGGCGACCTCAACCGCGACCCGCCCAAAGAGCCAAGGCCCTTTCGCGAGCAACTGCCCGGACCAGATAATCGAGGGTCGCGCCTATTTCGATCTGCTAGAGATCACAAAGTGCCCCCGGCAGGATTCGAACCTGCGCTTCTACCTCCGGAGGGTAGCGCTCTATCCCCTGAGCTACGGGGGCCTGACGGCCCTGATCACCGCGCCGGCACGCGCCCGATGACCGTCGAGAATGCTATCAGCCCGTTCCGGCCCGCCCAGCCGCACCCAACGTGCTCCGAGGCTGCGAGGTGGGACGAGGGGCGAATCGAGGAGGGTCAGGCTGGCGGCGGCAGCGGGCTGGCGCCGCGCTCGCGCAGCAGCCGCTCCATCAGCACGACCTCCGCACTCTGGGACCGGGCGATCTTCTGCGCCGCGTTGCGCACGTAAGGCGTGCTGGCGTGGTCGGCGCCGTACTGCGCCATCGCCAGGCCGCCCTGGTGGTGGCGCAGCATCAGCTGCAGAAAGTAGACCTCCAGGGGCTTGCCGGTCAGCGTCTGCAGCTTGCTGATCTCTGTCTGGGTCGCCATCCCGGCCATCGGCTCGTCCGAGCCGGTCGGCCCCATCGCCATGCCGTGCCCGTGCGACATCCAGCTCTCCGGCGTCCCGGGGTTCTGCGGCGGCAGCCCCCAGGCGTCCAGCCAGCCCTGCATCTGACCCACCTGGTTGAACTGGCTGGTCTCGATGTCATAGGCCAGCGTCCGGATCACGCCGGTGCTGTGGTCACGGGTGTAACCGGCCATCGTCACCGCCTGCCGGTGGTGGGTGGCCATGTCCCAGGTGAAGCCGGCGTCCACCGAACTCGCGTCCGGCGTGGACGCGCCGCTGCGATGGCCGGCGACGTAGCCGAGACCGCTGGCCAGCGCCAGCAGGGCCACCCCCAGCACGGCCAGCAGCAGCCTGCGCAGCGGCCGCCCCGCTTGCAGCGGCTGGTCCTCAGCCGCTGCCGGGCGCTCGGTGCTCACGACCATCTCGGAATCAGGACTCCGCCGGCTTGCCGGGCGTGCTGGGGTTGGTCTTGAAGGCCGGGTTGCTGCAGCTGGCGCCCAGTTCGGGGGTGTTGGTCTGGCTCTGCCGCAGCGCGTCGATGAAGCGCTCGACCCGATCGTCGGTGGCCGAGTCCAGGAACAGCTGGTAGCCCCAGGCCTGCAGCGAGACGTTGGACTTGAGCCCCGGGTAGGGGGTGAGCAGGGTGTACGGCTTGCCCGCGGCCAGCTTGGTCAGGACATCGAGCTGCTCAGCGGGCAGGCCGGGCTTGTAGGTGATCCAGACCGCGCCGTGCTCCATGCTGTGCACCGCGTTCTCGCTGGCGATCGGATTCGGGTAGACGGTGCCGTCGCAGTCGGCCCAGATCTGGGAGTGCGCCCCGCCTATCGGCGGGGACTCGGGGTAGGTGATCGGGCCGGCCTTGTGGTCTCCGCCGGTGAAGCTCTTGTGCGCGATGCCGGCGATCTTGTCCGGGTTGCGCTCGTCGGACTTCTTCTTGTTCTGGCTCACGGCGTAACCGATCACCCCGACCGCGAGCAGCACGATCAGCACCGTCGCGATGATCAGACCCCACGGCGTCTGACGCTGGTTGACGATCTTTTTGGACTGGGCGCGGGCGGCCGCGGCTCGGGCCGCCGGGTCGGTGCTGGCGGTGCTGCCGGCCGGACGCTGACCAGCCTTGCGGGGCTGGTTCTTCTTGGAGCCACCAGACGCGGGCTTCGTCGGATTGGTCATCGTGTCGCTTTCGTCGCGTTGTGGCGCAGCGCACGCTGGCCGTCTTTCGGGGCAGAGTCTAGGTCCCCGACCTGTGTGTCGCCTCGGCGCCTACGCGGCTCGGCGGCAGCGCGCCGCCGCAACCGCCCTGTTCGCCTGGGCGATAGCGCTGAGAAAGGGCTCGCGCCCGCACTAGCATTGACCCGGTGACCCCAGACGAGCTCAGCTCCGCCCTTCGGAGCGCTGTCGAGCGCGCCGTCTCCTCCGGCGCGTTCAGCGCCGAACCGCCCGCCGAGATCGTCATCGACCGTCCGAAGAACCGGGCGCACGGTGACTACGCCAGCAACATCGCGATGCGGCTGGCCAAGGCCGCCGGACGCCCGCCCCGTGAGGTGGCCGAGGCGATCGCCAAGGCGTTGCTGGACGTCGAGGGCATCGCCGCCGTCGACGTCGCCGGCCCCGGCTTTCTCAACATCACCCTGGACAGCGCCAGCCTGGGCAGCCTTGCCCGCACGATCGTCGAGCAGGGCGGCGTCTACGGGCGCTCGTCGACCCTGGCAGGGCAGAAGGTCAACCTCGAGTTCGTCTCGGCCAACCCGACCGGGCCGGTGCACATCGGCGGCGTCCGGTGGGCGGCCGTGGGTGACTCACTGGCCCGGGTGCTGCAGGCCAGCGGCGCCGAGGTGAGCCGGGAGTACTACTTCAACGACCACGGCGCCCAGGTCGACCGCTTCGCCCGGTCGTTGCTGGCAGCCGCGCTCGGCGAGCCGGTTCCCGAGGACGGCTACGCCGGCGCCTACATCGCCGAGATCGCCGACCGGGTCCTGGCCAGTCACCCGGAGGCGGCCACTCTGCCGCGCGAGCAGGCCCAGGAGCTGTTCCGCGGCGTCGGGGTCGAGCTGATGTTCGCCGAGATCAAGCAGAGCCTGCACGACTTCGGGGTGGACTTCGACGTCTACTTCCACGAGAACTCACTGCACGATTCCGGCGCGGTGCAGCGGGCGGTGGCCCGGCTGCGCGAGCAGGGCCGGATCTTCGAGGCCGACGGCGCGATCTGGCTGCGGACCACCGACTTCGGCGACGACAAGGACCGGGTCGTCATCAAGAGCGACGGTGAGGCCGCCTACATCGCCGGTGACCTGGCCTACTACCTCGACAAGCGCGAGCGCGGCTTCAACCGGGTGATCATCATGCTGGGCGCTGACCACCACGGCTATGTCGGCCGGCTGATGGCGATGTGCGCCTGCTTCGGCGACGTGCCGGGGGTCAACCTGCAGGTCTTGATCGGGCAGATGGTGAACCTGGTCAAGGACGGCAAGCCGGTCCGGATGGGCAAGCGCGCGGGCAACGTGATCACCCTGGAGGACCTCGTCGACGCGGTCGGAGTGGACGCCGCCCGCTACCAGCTGGCCCGCTCGTCGGCTGACTCCACGCTCGACATCGACCTCGACCTGCTGACCCGGGCCACCAACGAGAACCCGGTGCACTACGTGCAGTACGCCCACGCCCGGACGGTCAACGTGGTCAAGAACGCGGCGGCGGTCGGCATCGATCTCGACGTCTTCGAGCCGAACCTGCTGACCCACGAGACCGAGACGGCGCTGCTGACCTCGCTGGGTGAGTTCCCCAGGGTGGTCGCCCAGGCCGCCGAGCTGCGCGAGCCGCACCGGGTCGCCCGTTACCTCGAGGCGCTGTCGGGGGAGTTCCACCGCTGGTACGACTCGTGCCGGGTGCTGCCCAAGGGCGACGAGCAGATCACCGACCTCAACCGCACCCGGCTCTGGCTCGATGTCGCGACCAGGACGGTGCTGGCCAACGGCCTGTCGATGCTCGGGGTGTCAGCCCCCGAGCGCAAGTGATGACGCTCGCGATGAGAGGCGGCCTGCGCCGATGAGTCGATCAGCCCACCCGGCCGGACCCAGCCACGGGCACCCCGTCGCCAGCGTGGACCCGGTGGTGGCGCCGCTGGACCTGGCGGCGCTCAACCCGCGGGTCTGGTCGGCCAATGTCGACCGGCTGGCCGGCGAGCTGATGGTCGCCGGCCTGAGCGCCACCGAGCTGGCCGCCGAGCACGGCACTCCGGTGTTCGTCCTGGACACCGACGACCTGCGCCGGCGGGCCCGGTCCTACGCCACGGCGTTCCAGGGCGGTGACGTCTACTACGCGGGAAAGGCCTTTCTGTGCACGGCTGTCGCCGGCATGATCGCCGAAGAGGGCCTGGGGATCGACGTGTGCACCGCCGGCGAACTGGTCCTCGCGCTGCGAGCCGGCGTCGACCCGGACCGGCTGGCGCTGCACGGCAACAACAAGTCGGTCCAGGAGCTGCGGCTGGCGGTCGAGTCCGGGGTCGGCCGGATCGTGCTGGACAGCCATTACGAGATCGACCGGCTCGCCGAGCTGGCCGCTGAGGCGGGAGCCTGCCCCCGGGTGCTGATCAGGGTGACCGTCGGGGTCGAGGCGCACACCCACGCGTTCATCGCCACTGCCCATGAGGATCAGAAATTCGGCTTCTCGCTGACCGCCGGCCAGGCCGAGGCCGCGGTGGCCCGGGTGCTGAGCCATCGCCAGCTGCGGCTGGTCGGACTGCACTCCCACATCGGCTCGCAGATCTTCGACACCGGCGGTTTCGAGGTCGCCGCCCACCGGGTGGTCAGCCTGCTGGCCAGGATCCGGGACTCCCACGGCCTCGAGCTGCCCGAGATCGACCTCGGCGGCGGCCAGGGGATCGCCTACGTCGACGGCGATGACCCCCAGTCCGCTGCCGACGTCGCGGCCCGGCTGCGTGAGATCGTCGAGCGCGAGTGCGGCCTGGCCGGACTGGCCGTGCCCCGGCTGTCGGTCGAGCCTGGCCGGGCGATCATCGGCCCGTCGATGCTGACCCTGTACGAGGTGGGCACCGTCAAGCCGATCGAGCTCGACGGCGGCCTGGTGCGCAACTACGTCTCGGTCGACGGTGGGATGAGCGACAACATCCGCACCGCTCTCTATGACGCCGACTACACCGTGGTGCTGGCCAACCGGCTCAGCAGCGCCGCGCCGCAGCTGTCCAGGGTGGTCGGCAAGCACTGCGAGAGCGGCGACATCGTGGTGCGCGACTGCTGGCTGCCCGCCGACGTGGCGCCGGGCGATCTGCTGGCGGTCGCCGCGACCGGCGCCTACTGCTACGCGATGGCCAGCAATTACAACCGCGTCCCGCGCCCGCCGGTGGTGGCTGTGACCGGCTCGCAGTCTCAGGTGATCGTGCGCCGGGAGACCCTTGAGCAGCTGATGGCCAACGACGTCGGCTGGGACCCGGCCGTCTCTCGGGTCGACAGCTCCGTCGTGGTCGGTGGATGAGAGCCGACCGGTGAGCCAGCCGCGTCCGATCCGCGTCGCCCTGCTGGGCTGTGGCGTAGTGGGCGCCGCGGTGGCCCGGCTGCTGAAAGAGCAGTCGGCCGAACTCGCCGCCCGGGTGGGGGCGCCGCTGGAGCTGGCAGGCATCGCGGTCCGCCGGCCCAACCGGCACAGCGGCGTCGACCCGGCGTTGCTGACCACCGACGCCGCGGCGCTGGTGGCCCGCGACGACATCGACATCGTCATCGAGGTGATCGGCGGGATCGAGCCCGCCCGCAGCTTGGTGCTGAGCGCTCTGAAGTCCGGCAAGAGCGTGGTCAGCGCCAACAAGGCGCTGCTGGCCGAAGACGGGGCCAGCCTGCACGCCGCGGCCAGCGCCAACGGCCTGGACCTGTACTACGAGGCGGCCGTCGCCGGGGCCATCCCGTTGCTGCGACCGCTGCGGGAGTCCCTGGCCGGTGACCGGATCACCCGGGTGATCGGCATCGTCAACGGCACGACCAACTACATCCTGTCCCGGATGACGGCCAGCGGCTCCGGCTTCTCCGAGGCGCTGGCCGAGGCGACCGCGCTCGGCTATGCCGAGGCCGATCCCAGCGCCGACGTCGACGGCTTCGACGCCGCCGCCAAGGCCGCGATCCTGGGCGGCCTGGCCTTCCACACCCGGATCACCGCCGCTGACGTGCACCGCGAGGGGATCAGCGACGTCAGCGCGGCCGACGTGGCCAGCGCCGCGGCGATGGGTTGCACCGTCAAGCTGCTGGCGATCTGCGAACGAAGCGGCTCGCAGGCCCAGCCGTCGGTCGCGGTGCGGGTTCACCCGGCGATGATCCCCAGCTCGCACCCGCTGGCCGGCGTCGGCGAGGCCTTCAACGCCGTCTATGTCGAGGCCCAGGCCGCCGGCTCGCTGATGTTCTACGGCCGCGGCGCCGGTGGCGAGCCGACCGCCAGCGCCGTGCTCGGCGACCTCGTGGCGGTGGCCCGCAACCGGCTCAGCGGCAGCCGCGGGGCCGGTGAGAGCGCCTACGCAGACCTCGCCATCCAGCCGATCGGCGAGGTGTCGACCCGCTATCACGTCGCCTTGGACGTCGCTGACCGGCCCGGGGTGCTGGCCTCGGTGGCGGGGGCGTTCGCCGACAACGGGGTCAGCATCCAGACGGTGCGCCAGGAGGGACGTGGCGACGCGGCCACACTCGTGCTGGTCACTCACGTCGCGCCAGACGCGGCGCTGGCCGCGACGGTCCGGCGGTTGGCCGCCTACGATTTCATTGGCAGGGTGCGCAGCGTGATGCGGGTGGAGGGTTTGCCGTCGGACTGAGGCCAGCAGCGGCGCGGACTGGGCGTTTTGGGTTTCAGCAACAGGGGATTGGGCAGACATGGCCGGACGGCAGTACACCAGCGGCCCGCTGGCCACGGCGTGGCCCGGGCTCATCGAGGCCTACCGGGACCGGCTGCCGGTGACCGCCCACACGCCGGTGGTCACCCTCTACGAGGGCGGCACGCCGCTGGTGCCGGCCGCCGAGCTGTCGGCCCTGGTGAACGCCGAGGTGTACCTCAAGGTCGAAGGCGCCAATCCGACCGGCTCGTTCAAGGACCGGGGCATGACGGTGGCCATCTCCAAAGCGGCCGAGGCCGGGGCCAAGGCGGTGATCTGCGCCTCGACCGGAAACACCTCCGCCTCGGCGGCGGCCTACGCGGTGCGCGCCGGCATGGTGTGCGCGGTGCTGGTCCCGCAAGGCAAGATCGCGCTGGGCAAGATGGCGCAGGCGCTGGTGCACGGCGCCAGGTTGCTGCAGGTGGACGGCAATTTCGACGACTGCCTGGAACTGGCTCGCAAGCTCGCGGTCGATTACCCGGTGGCGCTGGTCAACTCGGTGAACCCGGACCGGATCGAGGGCCAGAAGACCGCCGCCTTCGAGATCTGCGACCTGCTCGGCCGGGCGCCTGACATCCACTGCATCCCGGTCGGCAACGCCGGCAACATCACCGCCTACTGGAAGGGCTACCGGGAGTACCTGGCCGACGGCCTGATCGAGAAAGCCCCTGCGATGCATGGGTTTCAAGCCGCGGGGTCCGCTCCGATCGTGCTCGGCAAGCCGGTGGCCAAGCCGATCACCATCGCCACCGCGATCCGGATCGGCAACCCGGCCTCGTGGCTGCAGGCCGAAGCCGCGCGGGACGACTCAGGCGGGCTGATCGACTCGGTGACCGACAAGGAGATCCTGGCGGCTTACCGGTTGCTGGCGCGCAAAGAAGCGGTGTTCGTGGAGCCGGCGTCCGCGGCCAGCGTCGCCGGGCTCATCAAGTCCGCCGGCGCCGGCCGGCTGCGGGCTGGCGCCCTGGTGGTCTGCACCGTCACCGGCAATGGCCTCAAGGACCCCGAGTGGGCCATCTCGGGAGCGCCGGCGCCGGTGACGATCCCTGTTGACGGCCATGCCGCGGCGGTCGAGCTCGGGCTGGTGTGATGCCCGCGCCGTTCAGCGCCGCCACCGTCGCCGTGCGCGTGCCGGCCACCAGCGCCAACCTCGGGCCCGGTTATGACAGCTTCGGGCTGGCGCTCAGCTGTTATGACGAGGTGCGGGCTCGGGTCAGCGGCGCCGGCCTGGACGTCCGGGTCGCCGGCGCCGGCGCCGGCACGCTCGCGCTGGACGAGGGGCACCTGGTCGTCCAGGCGATGCGGGCCGCCTTCGACCTGCTTGGCGCCCAGCCGCCGGGGCTGGCGCTGGAGTGCGCCAACGCCATCCCGCACGGCCGTGGCATGGGTTCCTCGGCGGCGGCCATCGTCAGCGGCATCGAGCTGGCCCGGGGCCTGAGCCTCGACGGCCGGGCACGCCTGAGCGAGGTCGAGGCCCTTGCCCTGGCCGCCGAGATCGAGGGCCACCCCGACAACGTCGCCGCGTGCCTGCTCGGTGGGCTGAGCATCGCCTGGTCCTCCGGCGGCCGGGGCAACGGCGTGCGGGCTGCGAGCGCCGATCAGCTGGCCGCCACCGGGGTCCGGCCGGTGCTGTTCATCCCGGCCGAGCAGTCGGAGACCAAGGCTGCCCGGGCGGTGTTGCCAGCGCAGGTGCCGCACGCCGACGCGGCCTTCAACGCCGGCCGGGCGGGCCTGCTGGTGCTCGCGCTGACCAGCCGCCCCGAGCTCCTGCTGGCGGGCACCGAGGACCGGCTGCACCAGGGTTACCGGGCCGCGGGCATGCCGGCCAGCGCCGGCCTGGTGAGGGCGCTGCGACAGCGTGGCGTCGCCGCAGTCTTCTCGGGCGCCGGTTCCTCGGTGCTGGCGCTTGCCACCGCCGAGCAGGCCGGGCCGGCTGCTGAGCTGGCGCCACCCGGCTGGGAGTGCGCCGCGCTGACCTTCTCCGCAGGCGCGCGGACTGCCCTGCTGTGAGAGGGGGCGGGGCTGAGATCTGAGGCCCGGCTACCTAGGCGAGCGTGGCGGAATCGGAATATGACACGCCATACCCTGTGTTGGCGCAGTGAGCAGCTTGCGTCTACTCTTAGTTCATTCCTCGCGTGACCGCGGTTGTGCCAGCTACGCGACGAAGCAGCCCGAAGAGCCTGCGCGGACGTTCCAAAAGTCGAAACTCAGTCAGAATCCACTGACTTCGAGCTGGGCGCTTTGGACAAGTTCCGCTCCGACCTCGACTGCGAGTTCCCCTGGTCGGTAATTCGATCAGCCCGGCGATACCCGCCGACCTAACACCGGTGTGCGTCTGACCGAAAAGAGACGTACAACCACTCGGAAGGATCCGAAACCACAGTGACAGACACCCAGGACCAACTCAACGTCCTGCCCGGCACCGAGTCAGTAGACACCGGTGCCAATAACGCCGCCCAGGAGCGCGCCAAGCGCCGCTCCGGATCGCTGTCCTCGATGTTGCTTCCTGAGCTGCAGGCGCTGGCCGGCTCGATGGGCATTGCCACCGGCAAGATGCGCAAGAGCGACCTGATCGCCGCCATCGAGACCGCCAAGCGGCCCCAGAGCAGTTCCAGCAGCGCTCCCGTGGCCCGTCAGAGCGAGGCCGAGGCCGCCCCGACCGCCCAGGCCGCGCCGACCGCCCAGGCCGCGCCGACCACCCGTACCCGCCGCTCGGCCACCCGGGCTGCAACCCACGTCCAGTCCACGGCCTCGGAGCAGGCTCCTGACAGCCCGCCCGCCCAGCACGGCAGCCCGTCCGGCGACGGCGGGCAGGACACCGCACGCGGCGCGGACAGCACCGGCTCCGAGGGCCCCGGCTCCGAGGGCGCCGGCGCCCGCCAGGCCGAGCGCGGCCGGACCCGCGAAGCCGGCCGCGGTCGCGAGAGCCAGACCCGCGAGGCCAATGGCCGTGAGGGCCAGACCCGGGAAGTCAACGGTCGCGAGGGCCAGACCCGTGAGGGCCAGACCCGCGAGGTCAACGGCCGTGAGGGCCAGACCCGCGAGGTCAACGGCCGTGAGGGCCAGACCCGAGAAGTCAACGGTCGCGAGGGCCAGACCCGCGAGGTCAACGGTCGCGACAGCCAGACCCGTGAGGGCCAGACCCGCGAGGCCAACGGCCGCGACAGCCAGACCCGCGAGGCCAATGGCCGTGAGGGCCAGACCCGCGAGGTCAACGGCCGTGAGGGCCAGACCCGCGAGTACCAGGCCCGCGACGCCAACGGTCAGGAGGGCCAGACCCGCGACGGCCAGGCCCGCGACGGCAGGGACGGCAACCGTGAGTTCAACGGTCGCGACGGCAACCGCAACTCCAACCGCGACGCCGGCCAGCGTGACCGCAACCAGAGTGGTCCGAACAACAGCACTGACGACGACGACGAGTTCGGCGGCCGCCGACCGCGGCGCTACCGCGACCGTCGGGGTCGCACCCGTGACCGCGTCGAGGCGCCGAGCAATGGCGGTCGCAACGACATCGAGCCGACGATCTCCGACGACGACGTCCTGGTGCCGGTGGCCGGCATCATCGACAACGTCGATGACAAGGGCTCCTGGTTCATCCGGGTCAGCGGGTACTTCGCCAGCTCCGATGACGTCTACGTCGCCAACTCCCACGTCCGCCGCTACAACCTGCGGCGCGGCGACGCGGTCACCGGCGCGGTGCGCCAGACCCGCGAGGGTGAGCGCAAGGAGAAGTTCAACCCGCTGGTCCGGCTGGACACGATCAACGGCGTCGATCCCGAGCTTGCCCGTAACCGGGTCGAGTTCACCAAGCTCACCCCGCTGTACCCGCAGGAGCGGTTGCGGCTGGAGACCGAGCCGCACATCCTGACGACCCGGGTGATCGACCTGGTCATGCCGATCGGCAAGGGCCAGCGCGCGCTCATCGTCTCACCGCCCAAGGCGGGCAAGACCATGATCATGCAGGCGATCGCCAATGCCATCGCCACCAACAACCCTGAGTGCCATCTGATGGTCGTGCTGATCGACGAGCGGCCTGAAGAGGTCACCGACATGCAGCGCTCGGTCAAGGGCGAGGTCATCGCCTCGACCTTCGACCGGCGCCCGCAGGATCACACGATGGTCGCCGAGCTGTCCATCGAGCGGGCCAAGCGGCTGGTCGAGATGGGCCACGACGTCGTCGTGCTGCTCGACTCGATCACCCGGCTGGGCCGCGCGTACAACCTGGGCGCCCCGGCGTCGGGACGGATCCTGTCCGGCGGTGTCGACTCGACCGCGCTGTACCCGCCGAAGCGGTTCCTGGGCGCGGCCCGCAACATCGAGGACGGCGGCTCACTGACCATCATCGCCTCGGCGCTGGTCGAGACCGGCTCCGCCGGTGACACCGTGATCTTCGAGGAGTTCAAGGGCACCGGCAACGCCGAGCTGCGGCTGGACCGCAAGATCGCCGACAAGCGGGTCTACCCGGCCGTGGACGTGGACCAGTCCTCGACCCGTAAGGAAGAGATCCTGCTGTCACCTGACGAGCTGGCGGTGGTCATCAAGCTGCGCCGGGTGCTGCACGCCCTGGACCCGCAGCAGGGCATCGACCTGCTGCTGGACCGGCTGCGTAAGACCCGGACGAACATCGAGTTCCTGATGCAGATCGCCAAGACCACGCCGGGTAACGACGACCGCTGAGCCGGCAGGCTCTGCTCAGCCTGGGGCGGTAGTGCGCCGGTAGACCCGGCATTCCCAGGGCCGTAGCGGCAGGAAAGCCGGCGCCGAGTGCGGGCCGGCCGGCTTGGCGGTGGCCGGGTAGTTGCCGATCAGCAGCTCGGCGGCTGCCCAGTCGCGCGCCTCGGGCAGCCGCGCCTGGACGTCGGCGCCGGTGAAATTGCCCAGCACCAGCCAGAGTTCGGAGTCCAGGCGGCGGGTGAAGGCATAGACCTGCTCGTCCTCGGGCAGCAACATCTCAAAGCTTCCGCGGGCCACGATCGGGTGGGTGTGCCGGAGCGCGATCAGCTTTCGGTAGTGGTGAAAGACCGAGTCCGGATCGGCCAGTTCCCGCTCGGCGTTGATCTGGCGGTGATTCGGATTGACCCCGATCCAGGGTTCGGCGGAGCTGAAGCCGGCGTGCGGCCCCGAGGTCCACTGCATCGGGGTGCGGGCGTTGTCCCGGCTCATCCGCCGAAGAGCCGCCAACAACTGGCTGTCGTCGGGCGCGTCGCCGCTCGGCGACCCGTCCGGGTCACCGGCGGTCATCGCGGCGTAGTAGTTCAGCGATTCGATGTCACGGAAATCGGAGATCGAATCGAACACCGAGTTCGTCATGGCGAGCTCTTCGCCCTGGTAGACGTAGGGGGTTCCGCGGTGCAGGTGCAACACGGTGGCCAGCATCTTGGCCGACAGGACCCGGTACTGCTCGCTGTCATCGCCGAAGCGCGACACCACCCGGGGCTGGTCGTGGTTGTTCCAGTACAGGCTGTTCCAGCCGACCTCGGCCAGGCCGGCCTGCCAGCGTCCGAGGCTCGCCTTGAGGTCCAGCAGCTTGAAGCCGGTCGGGTGGAACTTGTCGATGCCCTGGTCCAGTTGCACGTGCTCGAACTGGAACACCATGTCGAGCTCGTGCCGGGCCGGGCCGGATCGGTGAACAGCCGCGCCTGCTCCACGGTCACCCCCGGCATCTCGCCGACGGTCAGCGACTTCCCGTCGCGGCCGGCGAAGACCTGCTGGTTCATCTCCTGCAGGAACTCGTGGATGCGCGGCCCGCAGATGTAATGCGGTGAGCCGTCCCCGTAGGCGCCGGAGCGGACCGGCCCGTCTGGCAGCCGCGGGTCCTTGGAGATCATGTTGATGACGTCCATCCGGAAGCCGTCGACGCCCCGGTCCAGCCACCATCGCATCATCGCGTGCACGGCTGAGCGGACCTCGGGGTTCTCCCAGTTCAGGTCGGGCTGCTTGCGGGAGAACAAGTGCAGGTAGTACTCGCCGCTGGCTTCGTCGAACTGCCAGGCCGAACCGGAGAAGGCCGAGCCCCAGTTGGTGGGCTCGGCGCCCGGCGCGCCGGGAGCCATTCCGGGCCGTGGCCCGCGCCACCAGTACCAGTCCCGGTAGGCAGCGTCCTTGCCGCGCCGTGACTGCTGGAACCACGGGTGCTCGTCGGAGGTGTGATTGACCACCAGGTCGAGCACCAGTCTCATGCCGCGCCGGTGCACCTCGGCCAGCAAGTGGTCGAAGTCGGCCAGCGAGCCGAACACCGGGTCGACGTCGCAGTAATCGCTGATGTCATAACCGGCGTCATCCTGCGGCGAGGGGAAGATCGGCGACAGCCAGAGGACGTCGACCCCAAGCCGCTGCAGGTAGTCCAGCCGGGTGGTGATGCCCGCAAGGTCTCCGACGCCGTCGCCGTTGGCATCGCAGAAGCTGCGCGGGTAGACCTGGTAGACGACGGCGGACTGCCACCACGTGGCCTGGCTGCTGTCCATGACCGCCTCCCGGACTCGACGACCACGCACTCGAGAGAAGAGAATCGGGCCGGCCCCTGCGAACATACCTGGAGCGCAACCGTGATCTCGGGCTGCCGCTGACCGTCCTAGACTTTCTTTGTGGCCAATCACGAGGCGGGCGGGCCGGCGCTGCGGAGTGGGCAGCGGCTGTCATGGCAAGTGCCGCCCTACCAGCCGGCGCTGTTGATGCTGCTGGTCTGCGGCGCGGCCGCCTGGAACATCTACGGCCACCCCTCCGAGACAGCGCGAGCCCTGACTCTGGGGCTGGGCGCGCTGGCCCTGGGACTGGCGGTGCTCGCCCTGCGGATGTACCTGGGGGTGGACTCCGACGGCGCTGTGGTCCGTTACCTGGGACGGCCCGTCTGGCTGCCCTGGGCCGAGGTCGCGCGCGTGGAGGTGGTCTCAGGCGTTCGCGGTTCGGACACGGTGCGATTCGTGCGGCACGACGGCAGTCATGTCGATGTCCCGCCGTCGCTGCTACAGCCCTCGACGCCGATGTCCAGGCCGCGGGCCGCGGCGAGGTTGAACGGCATCGGCAACCAGATCGAGGCGCATCGTCGCGGGCGGCCTCGGAGCGATCAGGACTAATGTGATGAGACTCTGGCGGGGAGGTAACAGTTGCGTATCTTTGGCTAGTCGGCCTTCTGCAATCAGTGTGTGCAATGTCATTCTCGAAGCGCCTGTAAGCGCTTAGTATCATCGTCGGAAGGACAGCTTTGATGAGTCCAAGGGTCGCATTCGGTGCGGTCTCGTTGCTCGGTGCGGCCGTGGTATTGGCTGGCTGCGGTGGCAGTGACGGCAATAACAACAGTGGTGCCGACGACAAGGCGGCCAGCGCCAGAGGCGCGATCACCTTCGTCACCGGCAAGGACAACAGCGGCTTGATGCCGCACCTGGCGCAGGAGTGGAACGCCGCGCACCCCAACGAGAAGGTCACCATCAAGCAGCAGTCCGATCAGGCTGACCAGCAGCTGTCCGACCTCCAGCAGCACTTCCAAGCCAAGGACCCCAACTACGACGTGGTGACGGTGGACGTCGTCTGGACGGCGGAGTTCGCGGCCAAGGGCTGGGTGATCCCGCTTGAGGGCCAGTACGCGATGGACACCAGCAAGCTGCTCGGTCCGACGGTGGAAGCGGCCACCTACAACAACAAGCTCTACGCCGCGCCCTACGCCTCTGACGCCGGCCTGCTGTACTACCGCAAGGACCTGGTCTCCAAGGCGCCCGCCACCTGGGACGAGATGATCGCGGCGTGCAAGGGTAAGACCTCGACTTCCATCACCGGCGCCAAGCCCGCCTGCTACGCGGGTCAGTTCGCCAAGTACGAGGGTCTGACGGTGAACGGCGCCGAGGCGATCAACTCCGCCGGTGGCCAGATCGTCAAGGAAGACGGCAAGACCCCCAATGTGGTGACGCCCGAGGCCACTGCCGGCCTGAACTTCCTGGTCAACGGTTTCAAGCAGGGCTACATCCCCAAGGAGGCGCTCGGCTTCCAGGAGACCCAGAGCCTGAACGCCTTCCAGGCCGGCCAGCTGATGTTCATGCGTAACTGGCCCTACGCCAACGCCATCCTCGAAGGCGCCGGCTCCAAGGTCGCCGGAAAGTTCGGCATCGCCCCGCTGCCCGGCCCGAACGGCGCCGGCGCCTCCAGCCTGGGTGGGCACAGCGTCGCCATCAGCACGTACTCCAAGTACAAGGCGACTGCGCTGGACTTCCTCAAGTTCGTCCAGTCAGAGCCGGTCCAGTCCTACAACCTGTCGCAGGGTTCGCAGGCGCCGGTCATCGAGTCGCTCTACTCAGACCCGGCGCTGGTGAAGAAGTTCCCGTACCTGCCGGTGCTGGCCAAGGGCATCGAGGCCGCGACTCCTCGTCCGGTCACCCCGTTCTACCCCGCCGTCACCGAAGCGATCCAGACCAATGTCTACGCCGCGCTGCAGGGACAGACCTCGGTTGACGAGGCCTTGAAGAGCCTTCAGGCGGCAATCGAGTCCGGCACCGCGGGCTGATCGATGCACCGTCATCCGTGACACTGGCGGAGCCGGCGCCGCGCGCCGGCTCCGCCAGACACGGGCTCTCGCTCCCTAACCCTGGGATGTCATCAGCCTGAGGAGGCTGCTTCATGACCCTGGCCAAACCCGCAGCGGGGAAATCCGCGAGCACGACGCTCCCCTCAGCGCCTGGACCGAAGCGCAACAAGATCAAGACCGGCGAGGGCCGGCTGGCGTTCCTGCTGGTGGCGCCCACGGTGGCCTTGCTCGGCCTGATCGTCGGGTACCCCATCGTCAAGGCGGTGTACCAGTCCTTCCTGTCGGACACGGCCAAGATCGACCCCGTGACCGGGCAGTTCGGCAAATCCGGCGCCTGGACCGGGCTCACCAACTACAAGCACTGGTTGTTCCAGGAATGCCCCACCGCAGGCGGCAAGGTCGTGAAGTGCCCGACCGGAACCCTCGGCTCGCAGTTCTGGGACTCGATCACCATCACCGTCGGGTTCACCGTCGTCACCGTGCTGCTTGAGACCGTCATCGGCATGATCTTCGCCTTGATGATGAACCGGGCGTTCAAGGGCCGGGCTCTGGTCCGGGCCGCGATCCTCATCCCGTGGGCGATCCCGACCGCTGTCACCGCCAAGCTGTGGCAGGTGGTCTTCGACCCGCAGGGAATCCTGAACAAGGTGCTCGGCACCAACTTCGCCTGGACCAGTGAGCAGTGGCCGGCCCGCTCGGCGATCGTGATAGCCGACGTCTGGAAGACCACGCCGTTCATCGCGCTGCTCATCCTGGCCGGCCTTCAGGGCATCAGCTCTGACATCTACGAGTCGGCCAAGGTCGACGGAGCCAACGCCTGGCAGCGCTTCATCAAGATCACCCTGCCGCTGGTCAAGCCGGCGCTGGCGGTCGCGGTCATCTTCCGCACCTTGGACGTGCTGCGGATGTATGACCTGCCCGCGATCCTCACCGGCGGCGCCAACGGCACCACCACCGTGTCGATCCTGGTGGTGGAGCAGTTGCGCAGCGGGCTGAACTCGGCTTCGGCGCTATCGACGATCACCTTCATCTTCATCTTCGCGATAGCACTCGGCATGGTGCGGCTGTTCAACGCCAATATCGTCGGCACACCTGGAAAGGGCGGTAAGTGACATGACCGCTGTCGCCCATAGCTCCACCGCGGTGGCCACCCCCACCGAGGCGGCGCCCGCCCCGAAGAAGCGTTTCGACGTCGGCAACCTCGGCACCCTGGCCGTCATAGCGCTCATCATCTTCTGGTGCCTGGCGCCGTTCTACTGGATGCTGGTGCTGGCCTTCCGCGAGACCGCCTTCACCTTCGAGACGACGCCCTGGTTCACCCACTTGACCCTGGAGAACTTCAGGTACGCCTTCGACACCACCAACAACCAGTTCGGCCGGTCGCTGCTGAACAGCTTGCTGATCGGCGCCGTGGTCACCTTCCTGGCGATGACGGTGGGGGTGTTCGCCGGCTACGCGATGGCCCGGCTCGCCTTCCGGGGCAAGGGCGCGGTGCTGGCCGCGATCCTCGGCGCGTCGATGTTCCCCGGTGTGGCGATCCTGACTCCGCTGTTCCAGCTGTTCGCCGACTGGGGTTGGCTGGGCACCTACCAGGCGCTGATCCTGCCCCAGATCTCGTTCTCGCTGCCGCTGGCGGTGTACACGCTGACCAGCTTCTTCTCCGACATGCCGTGGGAGTTGGAGCAGGCCGCTCGGGTGGACGGCGCCACCCCGGGCCAGGCGTTCCGGTTGGTGATCTTCCCGCTGGCCGCGCCCGCGCTGTTCACCACCGCCATCCTGGTGTTCCTGGCCTCCTGGAACGAGTTCCTGCTGTCCAGCGTGCTGGCCAACGGCGTCAAGAGCGTGGAGCCGTCCACGGTCGCCATCGCCAACTTCACCGCCGGCCCGCACGTGGTCCCCTACACCCAGACCATGGCGGCCGGCATCGTGGTGACCGTTCCGCTGGTGATCGTGGTGCTGCTGTTCCAGCGGCGCATCGTCAGCGGCCTGACCGCCGGCGGGGTCAAAGGCTGAGTCCGGAGCAACCGGTCCCTCGTCCCCGTCATCGGTCCACGGTGGCGGGGACGAGCCGTCCTCGCGGTGCGTCCTCTCGGCTGGAATGCTGCGATCGCGCGGGTGGAATTCCTGGTCACGCCCCCACGTTTGGCTCAGCGTGGCCACGACTGGCACACTGTCTGGTTGACGACCCGGCTCCGGTTCACGTCCTGTCCGCGACACCACCGCACCACCCAGTGGCGTCCGGAAACCCCCAGGGCGACCCGGCGGCCATAACCGGCGCCCGATGAGGCGCCATAGAAGGGAACCATCGTGAAGGACGCCATTCACCCCGAGTACGTGGTCACCGAAGTGACCTGCTCGTGCGGTAATTCGTTCACCACCCGCAGCACCGCCAAGGCCGGCTCGATGCACGCCGAAGTGTGCTCGGCCTGCCACCCGTTCTACACCGGCAAGCAGAAGATCATGGACGTCGGCGGCCGGGTGGACAAGTTCGAGAAGCGCTACGGAAAGCGTGAGCGCACCACCACCGCATAGCTACCTCGACGGCGCCCTGGGCGTGCCTCACCGGCACTCCCAGGGCGCCGTTCTCTTTGCCGAGACGGCTTAGACGCCGCAGCGAGCACGCGAGCACAGAGGAATGGGCAATGGTTCAAGAAGCTGACGGATCTTCCACGCTGGCACAGATGCTGACCGAGTACGTCGAGACCGAGACGGCGCTGTCGGACCCGGCGGTGCACGCCGACCAGGCCACCGCCCGGCGGCTCGGGCGCCGCTTCGCCCAACTGGCGCCGGTGGTCAGCGCGTCCCACGAACTGGACCGGGTGCGAGCTGACGCCCAGGCCGCTCGAGAGCTGGCCGGCGAGGATGACTCCTTCGCCGCCGAGGCCGAGGAGTTGGCGGCTCAGATCCCGGTGCTGGAGGACAAGCTGCGCGAGCTGCTGGTTCCCAAGGACCCCAACGACATCAAGGACGTGATCCTTGAGATCAAGGCCGGCGAGGGTGGCGACGAGTCCGCGCTGTTCGCCGGTGACCTGCTGCGGATGTACCTGCGCTACGCCGAGCTGCAGGGCTGGCAGACCGAGGTGCTCGACGACGAGGAGACCGACCTCGGCGGCCACAAGTCGGTCACCGTGGCGGTGCGCTCGCGCAGCCTGGACAAGCCGGTCTGGAGCAGGCTGAAGTACGAGGGCGGCGTGCACCGGGTGCAGCGGGTGCCGGTCACCGAGTCCCAGGGCCGGATCCACACCTCCGCGGCCGGGGTGCTGGTGCTTCCCGAGGCCGAGGACGTCGAGGTCGAGATCGATCCCAACGACCTGCGCATCGACGTCTACCGCTCCTCGGGCCCGGGCGGCCAGAGCGTCAACACCACCGACTCGGCGGTCCGGATCACCCACATCCCGACCGGCACGGTCGTCTCGATGCAGAACGAGAAGAGCCAGCTGCAGAACCGGGAGGCCGCGCTGCGGGTGCTGCGGGCCCGGCTGCTGGCGCACGCCCAGGAGCAGGCCCAGCAGGACGCCTCCGACGCGCGCCGCTTGCAGGTGCGCACCGTCGACCGATCCGAACGGATCAGGACGTACAACTACGCCGAGAACCGGATCGCCGATCACCGGGTCAACTTCAAGGCCTACAACCTCGACCAGGTGCTCGACGGCGCCCTCGACGACGTGATCGACGCGCTCACCAGGGCCGATGTCGAGGCAGCGCTGTCCGGAGACGCCGACAGCTGATGTCCCTCACCGTCCGGGCCGAACTCGCGGCGGCCACTGCCGAGCTGGCAGCGGGCGGCGTGCACTCTGCCCGGGTCGAGGCGGAGTTGCTGCTCAGCCACGTGCTGGGGGCCAGCCGCGGCCGGCTGCTGGTCATCCAGACGCTCAGCCCGCAGGAGGCGGCGCGGTTACGGCAGCTGGTCGACCAGCGGGTGACCGGCGTGCCGTTGCAGCACCTGACCGGCGGCGCGCCGTTTCGGCGGCTGGAGCTGGCGGTCGGGCCCGGGGTGTTCATCCCACGGCCGGAGACCGAGCTGCTGGTGGAGCTGGCGGCGCAGTGGCTGGCGCCGGGCGCCGTCGTGGTGGACCTGGGATCGGGATCCGGCGCGATCGCGCTGTCGGTGGCCCAGGAGTTCCCCGTGGCCCGGGTGATCGCGGTGGAGCGGTCGGAGCGGGCGCTGCGCTGGCTGCGGCGCAACGCCGCGGACCGGCAGGCGGCGGGGGACCGGCCGATCGAGGTGCTGCCCGGCGACATCGCCGACGCCGGGCTGCTGGCCGAGCTGAGCGGCGCCGCCAGCGTGGTGCTGGCCAACCCGCCCTACGTTCCGGAGTCGAGCAGGGCTCAGCTGCCGGCCGAGGTGGCCCACGATCCGGACGAGGCGCTGTTCGCCGGCGCCGACGGCCTGAGCCTGATGCCGGCCGTCATCGAGCTCGCGGCCCGGCTGCTGCGGCCGGGTGGCTTTCTGGGCGTCGAGCACGACCAGAGCCATGCCGAGGCGATGGCCCGGCTGCTCGGCGCATCAGGATGCTGGACGACCGTGGCCGGCCGGTCGGATCTGACCGGCCGGCCACGGTTCAGCACCGCGGTGCGCGCCTAGCTGAGGCCGACGACCGGCTCGCCCAGGGAGTTCAGGCCGGTGCCGGTCCGGACGCAGTTGCCGCCCCGGATCGCGCCGCCGTTGTAGGCCTGGCGCATGCAGCTGCGAATGGCCAGCTGGCCCCAGTAGTTCGGGTGCAGCGACTCCTGGACGTAGTACGGGCCGAAGGCCGCCGAGACGGTGCGGATGTTCTCGATCCATTCGCTGACGTTGACCGCGCCAGCACTGCGCCAGCTGGCCAGCGAGGTCTCTTGCAGCTTGTACACGCCGGTCTCGCACAGCCGCCGGCTGTTGAACAAGCTGGAGATGTTGACGATCTTGATGTTCGGCAGGGCCGACTGGGTGGCGGCGTTGCGGACCGCGGTGTTGATGGTGGGCAGCGCGCTGACGTTCGACCAGTCGGCGTCGGCGTTCCAGAACCCGCAGCCGCCGGTGTTCTGCCGGCCGTAGCCTGACTCGCTGTACCGGATGCCCGAACCGTTGGGCAACGGTGAGGGATAGGTCTGCAGCACGATGCTGTAATCGCTGGTCGTGTAGCCGTTGCGCGACATGGCGGTGTTGACGTTGCGCAGGGCGTTGGAGATGCGGGTCGTCACGGCCGAGACGTTGGTGCTGGTGAAGTTGGCGGTGACCGGGGAGTCGTCCTTGCAGTAGTTCTTGGCCCAGGTCGGGGAGGTCAGGAAGTTCTCGACGCACGTCTGCACGATGGTGCCGAAGTTGAAGTCGTTTCCGCCGATGGAGACGGCGACCATCGTGACCCGGTTGGTCGCGGCGAAGTTCTGCAGCGCCAGTGCCTGGCCGATGTGGCCGGCGCCGTCGTTGTAGAAGTCCAGACCCGGCTTGAAGTCGTTGTCCGGGTTGTAGGCCGAGGTGGCGGTCTTGGCCCCGGAGCAGGCCAGGTTCTTCGAGGCGATGGTGCCGAACGCGATCTGGGCGGACCGGGCTCGGTGGCAGCCGACGATCGACTCGCGGGTGCCGGCGTCGTAGTAGGCGGTCGAGCCGAGGGCGTCGGTCTGGGCCGAGTCGTTGGAGTTTCCGGCCCAGCGGCCTGCTTCACCGGAGATGTAGGAGTCACCCACGCTGACCGCCCAGGCGCTGCCGGACGGAACGGCCATGGGGCGGACCTTGGCGGCTGCCACCGGGCTGGCGAGGGCGACCAGCGCGCCGGTCATCATCGCGGCGCCGGCCAGGAGTGCGGCCGTACGCTGCCATCTCCTTTGCCGGGCACCTCGGGACACTGCGGAAGTTAGGGAATACGGCATTGCGGTTCCTCTCGAGGGTGCACGGGGGAGCGAGCGGCGAACAGGACGGGGGTAAGGCGGGGGGACGGGGGTGAAACGGGCTAGCCGAGCGAGCAGGTATTAAAGGACTACTCGGCTATACCGTGCGATCTTGACACTTCGGACCGCGTCCGGCCAGTCCCCACGCCCTAGCAGTTTTTCGGTGCGGCAGGATGTCAGTCCATGAGCGACCTGCTGGACTGCACCGATCCGAACACCCGTCCGATGGCGATCAGCGCCGCCGCGCGTGCGGTGAGCGCCGGCTCGGTCGTGGTGCTGCCCACCGACACGCTCTACGGCATCGGCGCCGATGCCTTCAACCCGGCGGCAGTGACCAGCCTGCTGGCGGCCAAAGGCCGCGGCCGGGACATGCCGGTTCCGGTCCTGGTCGGGTCCTGGCACACCATCGACGGCCTGGTCAGCGCCGTCTCGGGCCAGACGCGCGATCTGGTCGAGGCGTTCTGGCCGGGCGCGCTGACCCTGGTGGTCGAGCACGCGCCGTCACTGGCCTGGGACCTCGGCGACGCACGCGGAACCGTGGCGCTCAGGATGCCGCTGCACCCCGTGGCGCTGGACCTGCTGGCTCAAACCGGTCCGATGGCGGTGTCCAGCGCCAACATCACCTCGATGCCGCCGGCCGTGACCGCCCAGCAGGCCTACGAGCAGCTCGGTGAGTCGGTGTCGGTCTACCTCGACGGCGGCGAGGCGCCGGCCGGCCGGCCTTCGACGATCGTGGACCTGACCGGTCCAGTCCCGGTGCTGCTGCGTCAGGGCGCGGTCAGCGTGGAGCAATTGCGCGAGGTGCTGGACAACCTCGAGGCGCCCGGCGGGCCGTCCTGACACCGGCGGCTCGGGTGGACGGCTAGGCCGCGATGGTGGCGTCGGCCGGCTCAGCGGAGTGGAGATCGCCCCCGCCTTTCACTCCTCCACCGTCATCCCAGACCTGGGCGGCAGAGCTGGTCGTCCCGGCCGGCGCCTCGTCCGACTCATCACAGGACCTACCGCCTGACCCGCTGAATCCGCCGCCGCAGGCCTGAACAGTCACGCTCGCTGCTCGGGCGGAGGCCACGGTCGGCTCCTCGCAGGCCCTGCCGCCTGAACCGACAAGAGGGCCGCGGTCACAGTCCTGGATGGTGGTGACGGCCCGGGCCAGGGTCACGTCCGGCTCAGGGCAGCCCGAGCCCAGGTTCCCGCCGCCGCAGGGGTTCTGCGTGTTCGCCCTGGTTGCCTGAAGTGGGGTCACGGTCGGCTCTTCACAACTCCTGCCACCGGAGCCGCCGTATGGGCCTTCGCAGTAATGGAGGGGGTCGCTGGCCTGGCTAGAGGTAGAGAAGCCGCTGAGACTGGCCGCCGAAGCGCTGCCGGTAAGTACGGCGGTGGCCGGAGTGGCGATCGAGACCATCGCGCCAGCGGCCGTGATGGCTCCAGCGGCGAGAACGGCCAGGCGCTGCCATCCCTTTTGTGGAGATGCCGAAGACGCTGCGGGAAAAGCAGGACTGCGCATCGGTTCCTCCTGGGACGACACAGAACAACGAAACAAGATGAGCATTTCGTATAAAACAGGATGATCATTACATCTAACATCGCTGGCGGCTAGCCCAGGGGCGACCGATTCATCACGTGACCCCATCGGCTGGTTCACGTCAGGGTGCGGCCTGCCGGCGCAACCGCGCCAGCGGTCGTCCCTGCTGAGTCCTGGGCCAGTCGATTAGCCGCTGGAGCCCGGGGCGCAGCTCACTTGTGCGGGGTAGTCGTCTATGCCGCGCTGGTTGCCTTCTCCGGCTCAGCGCAGGTGATGCCGCCCGACCCGTGCGCTCCGCCGCCGCAGGTCCGGACGGTCACCTGGGCTCCCCGAGCACCCTGCCTGCCGTCGCAGCCCGGCGCCAGCCAGGTCGGCTAACCTCTTGGTGCGAGCCGTCGCGGTAGCCGCCGCCGACCTGTTCCAGCCCACCCTCAGCAAGGGAGCGTCGAGCACATGCCTGAGCAGTACTGGGGACCGGACTTCGAGTCGCTGCAGAAGATCGATCCAGAGATCGCCGGCGTGGTGCTGGACGAGCTGGACCGGCTGCGCGGCGGGCTGCAGTTGATCGCGAGCGAGAACTTCACCTCGCCGGCGGTGCTGGCCGCGCTGGGCAGCACCCTGAGCAACAAGTACGCCGAGGGCTATCCCGGCAAGCGTTACTACGGTGGCTGCGAGGTGGTCGACCGGGCCGAGCAGATCGGCATCGACCGCGCCAAGGCGCTGTTCGGCGCCGAGCACGCCAACCTGCAGCCGCACTCGGGCGCCAGCGCCAACCTGGCGGTCTACGGGGCGTTCCTGCAGCCCGGTGACACCGTGCTGGCGATGTCGCTGCCGCACGGCGGTCACCTCACTCACGGCACCAAGGTGAGCTTCTCGGGCAAGTGGTTCAACGCGGTCAGCTACGGCGTCGACCCTGAGACCGAGGACATCGACTACGACCAGGCCCGGGCGCTGGCCGCCGAGCACCGCCCCAAGATGATCATCTGCGGCGGCTCGGCCATTCCGCGGCTCATCGACTTCGCCGCGTTCCGCGAGATCGCCGACTCGGTGGGCGCCATCCTGATGGTCGACGCCGCCCACTTCATCGGCCTGGTCGCCGGCAAGGCGATCCCGTCGCCGGTGCCCTACGCCGACGTGGTCACCTTCACCACCCACAAGGTGCTGCGCGGTCCGCGCGGCGGGGCGCTGGTGTGCAAGGCCGAGCACGCCGCGAAGCTGGACAAGGCGGTGTTCCCGATGATGCAGGGCGGGCCGCTGATGCACGCGATCGCGGCCAAGGCGGTCAACCTCGCCGAGTGCGCGACGCCGGAGTACCAGGCCTACGCCAGGCAGGTCATCAGCAACGCCCAGGCGCTGACCGCGGGCCTGGCCGAGGCTGGGATGCGCCCGGTCACCGGCGGCACCGACACCCACCTGGCGCTGCTGGACCTGCAGGGGCTCGGGGTGAGCGGGCGGGACGCGGAGAGCCGCTGCGACGCCGCCGGCATCGTCCTGAACAAGAACGCCATTCCCAACGACCCGGCGCCGCCCTCGGTGGCCTCCGGCGTTCGGGTGGGCACCCCGTCGGTGACCACCCAGGGCATGACCGAGCCGCAGATGGCCCAGATCGCGCAGCTGATCGGCCGCGCGGTGACCAGCGCGGACGCCGCGGTGCACGCCGACGTCCGGGCCGAGGTCAGCGCGCTGGTCGCCGCCCACCCGGCATATCCGCAGGGCTGAGCCTGAAGGCGGTCCACTCGTGCATCCATCCCGCGAATACGCGCTGGTC
>DASWNX010000001.1 GCA_036399055.1 Jatrophihabitans sp. | reverse complement strand
GCCGCCGGCGAGGAGCCCATCGAGGAGGACGCGATCCTCTCCGACAGCGACGAGGGCCCCGACGCGCTGCGGGTGACCATCACGCCGATGGCGGCCCGCGCCTTCATCGCCCGCGCCCGTCGGGTGATCTCCGCGGGCCGGCCCTCTTGCCCGCTGTGCTCCCTGCCGCTGGACGCCACCGGCCACGTCTGCCCGCGGCAGAACGGCTACCGCCGCTGACCGGCGGCGTGCGATGAGCGAGCAACCCGCCGAGCCGGACCTCCGGCCCCCGGCCGACGACGCCGAGGCCCTGCACCTGCTGCGGACCGGCGAGATCGACCTCGAGGGCCGGATGCTGGATGCCTCGAACGTGACGCTGGTCGGCACGATCCGCTCCGGCGACGTCGGCGGCGAGTGCGTCTACAAGCCGGTCGCGGGGGAGCGCCCGCTGTGGGACTTCCCCGACGGCACCCTGGCCGAGCGTGAGGTGGCGACCTACCTGGTCGGCGCGGCGACCGGATGGGAGCCGGTGCCCCCGACCGTGCTGCGCGAGGGCCCGATGGGAACCGGCATGGCCCAACTGTGGATCGCCCACGACGACTCCTTCGACATGATCGGCGCCATCAACTCCGGCCAGTCACGGGCGTTGCAGCGAATCGCGCTGCTGGACGCGGTGGTCAACAACTCTGACCGCAAGGTCTCCCACCTGCTGCCGGTCACCGCAGGCCCGCCGGGGGAGGTCGAGCCGCACGTCTACGGCATCGACCACGGCGTGAGCTTCGCGACCGACAACAAGCTTCGGACCGTGTTGTGGCAGTGGGCCGGCGACCCGATCCCGGACGAGGGCATCGAGCTGCTGCGCCGGCTGACGCGGCTGCTCGAGCAGGGCCTGGGCGAGCAGCTGTCGCTGCTGCTCACGACCGCGGAGGTCAAGGCAGCCCGGCGCCGGGTGCAGCGGTTACTGGCCCGGGGGACGTTCCCGATGCCGCCCACCGACTGGCCGGCGATCCCGTATCCGCCATACTAGCCCGTTTCGGCTGGTACGGGCAGTAATCCGGGGCGACAGGTCATTGCGCCAGGCTCTTGCGAGAGCGAACTTTCGGTCGCCCGGTCGCCTCAGCGCGGAGGGCAGGATATGAGCTTTGTGTACTTTTAAACCTTTTAGTAATAGAATTCGGAATTGTCGGCTGGGGGGATGCGTGGTGACGGAACTCTTGCGAGGCGATAGGTCCTGCATGACGCGCCTGGAGGGCCAGCACCATCTCCTTGCCCTTCCGTCGAGGCGGGCTAATCGGGAGTTCTGGTGACCGCCGGAGACTCGTCGGAGTCGGGCCGGGTACCCACCTACCGCATTCTGGGCCCACTCGAGGTGACCGACAGGCAACACCGCCCGGTGCGATTGCCGCCCGGACGGCAGGAAGTGGTGCTGGTCCGTTTGCTGCTGGACGCGAATCGGGTGGTGAGCATCGACCAACTGATCGAGGCGGTCTGGGACGATCATCCACCCGCGACGGCCCGAACACAGGTCCAGATCTGTGTGTCAGGACTGCGCAGCACGCTGAGCGGCATCGGGCTGGACCGGGTCATCGTCACCAAGAGCTTCGGTTACCTGCTCGCTGTCGCCGATGACGAACTCGACGCAAAGGTGTTCGCCGATCAGGTCGCGAGCGCGAACGCGCTGGCCCTGCGCGGTGAGTTCGAGACTGCCGCGCAACTGCTGCGGGAGGCCGACGCGCTGTGGCGTGGAGCCGCCCTGAGCGGCACCACCAGCCGGACTCTGCAGGCAAGGGCCGCACACCTGGACGAGACCCGGTTGAGCGCTCTGGAGTCCTCCATCGACCTGGAGCTGCGGCTGGGGCACCACTACCGGCTGATCGGTGAAATCCAGAGCCTGGTTCTCGAGCATCAGCTGCGCGAGCGGCTGAGAGCGCAGCTCATGCTGGCGCTGTACCGGTCAGGCCGGCAGGCGGATGCCCTCGCGGCGTACCGAGCCGGCCGCGAGATTCTGATCGACCAACTGGGCCTGGAGCCCGGACAGGAACTGCGGCAGCTCGAGCATGCGATTCTCGTCGGGGACCCGAGCCTGGACCTGCCCCCACGTCCCCAGCCCGGAACCGTGGGCCCGGCACGCAAGGCGTTCCAACTGCCGGCCGACATCGCGGACTTCGCCGGCCGGTCGGCAGTGATCGGCCAGCTGGAGAACTTCGCGCTGGCCGGCCACCATCGACGCGCGGCCTGGGTTGCCGTGATCCAAGGCAGTCCGGGCATCGGCAAGAGCGCAGTGGCAGTACACGTCGCGCATCGGGTGGCCGAGGGGCACTTTCCGGACGGCCAGCTCTATTGCGACCTGGGTGGCACCCGGCCCGAGCCGACAACGCCCGGCGAGGTACTGGGACGGTTCCTGCGCGCCCTGGGGATGCCCGGCCCGGCGATTCCCGACTCACTGGACGAGCGCGCCGAGATCTACCGCAGTCTGCTAGTGGACAAGCGAATTCTGATAGTGCTGGACGACGCCGCTGGAGAGAGCCAGCTTCCGCTGCTGCTTCCCGGCGCCGGTGACTGCGTGGTGTTCGTGACCAGTCGGGTGAGGCTGACCGGGCTGCCGGGTGCCCGCACGTTCGACATCGACGTGATGGACTTCGACGAAGCGCATCAACTGCTGTGCAACGTCATCGGGCGGGATCGGGTGAGTGCGGAACCGGCAGCCGCTGCCACGCTCATCCAGCTGGTCGGAAGGCTCCCGTTGGCGCTGCGTATCCTGGCCGCGCGGCTGTCTGCTCGACCCAAGTGGTCGCTGGCCTGGATGCTGGAACGACTGTCCGATGAACGGCGCAGGCTCGACGAGCTCGCGCACGGAGATCTCATGATGCGAGCCAGTCTGGCGCTCACCTATAACAGCCTGAAGCCCGCCGGCCAGAAGTTGTTGCGATTGCTGGGCGGTCTGGAGTTCTCTAGCCTGCCTCGCTGGGTGGCTGCCGCATTGCTGAACGAGGACTTCGACCGAGCCGTCGACCTGCTCGAAAGCTTGGTGGACGTCCACATGCTGGAAATCGACTCGATCGACTTGGACGGTAGCTTCCGGTACCGGCTCCACGACATGATCCGGTTGTTCGCACGGGAACAACTGGAGGAGCAGGAGCCTGCCGAAGAACGGGCGGCAGGTTTGCTGAGGATCGCCGACGGCTGGCTCTCGATGGCCAGCGAGGCACACCGGCGGGTGTACGGCGGCGACTACACCATCGTGCACGGCTCGACGCCGAGCTGGCAGGTGGAGCGTGCCTACCTCGACGCCGTCCTGTCCGACCCACTGAGCTGGTTCGAAGCCGAGCGGCGGAACCTGGCGGCGGCGGTCTCCTTGGCAGCGACAGCTGGTTTGACCCAGCATTGCTGGGATCTGGCCGTCACCTTGGTGACTCTCTACGAACTCGGTGGTGACGCCGACGCCTGGGAGCACACGCACCGGATAGCGCTTGCCCAAGCGGAGGCGGCAGGCGACCGGCGGGGCGCTGCGGTGGTGCGGTGCTCGATGGCCTCGTTGCAGCTGAGCCGGAACCAGCCGACCACCGCTCGAGAATTGGCAGAAGCGGCACTGGGGGTTTTCCTGGAGCTGGGCGAGCTGCACGCGCAGGCTATGGCGCGGCGCAATCTGGCGTTGGCCGATCACCTGACCGGCCGGTCGGGGTCAGCCGCCGACGGCTACCGCGCGGCCCTGGTCTGCTTCCAGGCCGCCGGGGATATCATCGGTCAAGCCCATGTGCTGGCGCAATTGGCCCAACTAGAGTTGGACACGGGGGACCTCGCCGGTGCCGAGGAGCACCTTGGCGAAGCCTTGCGTATCTGCCGGGGCGTCGACAACCAGCGGGTGGACGCCCAGATCCGCTACCGGCTCGCCAGAGTCATGGTGGCTCAGCGCCGTTACGATCGGGCGGAGCGCCTGCTGTCCGTGGCCTTGTCCGCGGTTCGGCAGAGCCACGACGTGACCGGCATGTCGCTGATTCTGGCGCGACTGGCAGAGATCAAGGCCGATCTCGGCCAACCAGAGGAAGCCAAGGAGTTGCTGCTCGAACTGCTCGCGTTGCGGGAGCGCACCGCTGATATCCAGGGCGGAGCGCAAGTGCGCGCGCAACTGGCTGAGCTGGGCGCCTAGGCCGGCGGTGCGGTGCGAGCGGGGGCTCGCTCACGCCTAGCGAGCGGGGATCCACGGGGTGTCCTGCGGGCTGACAGCTGCGGCCAGGTGGGTGTGAGCGACGGCCGGTGCCGAGGCGTGCACGGGAGTGGATAACAGCATCGAGCCGATCACGAGGGCGACGGCGCTGAGGTAGCTGGCTTTGATCGGATTCATTGGTGTTCTCTTCCTGTTCAGCCATCCGGGCGCGATCTTGTCACGCTAGGAAGCGACGCCATTTCCTCCTTATCACCGCGCTACTAACGCTAACGCCCAGGCGAGTCGGTGTTCATTGGCTACTCGATAGGGCGGCGATAGTAGCCGCCGGATGCTGTAGTCAACGGGTACTACGAGGCTGGGACCAAACATGCAGAATCCGAACGCGCAGCAACGGCTTGCTGAACTATTACGCCGTCACAGGAACCGCAGGGGAATGACCCAACGGCAGCTGGCTGACCTGTCCACCGTCAGCGTGCGTGCGATTCGTGACCTGGAACTAGGTCACACGCTCCGGCCGCAACACAACACCCTTCGACTGATCGCCGACGGCCTCGGCCTCGACGGCAGCGGCCGTACCACCTTTATGGCGAGTGCCTACAGCCAGGGCGAGGAGTCGAAGTGGCGTCAGGACTTGCAGCTCATGGCCCCTCCCGTTCCGTTGACGCCGCTGTTGTTCCGGGACATGGAGCTAGCGGCACTGACCGAACTGGTGGGCAGCTTCGGGCATCGGCTGGTCACGGTGACCGGACTACCTGGTGTCGGCAAGACCAGGCTCATGATCGAGGTGGCATGCCGGCTCCACGACACTGGACGGTCACCGGTGCTGTGGAGCTCCCGGGACACCACTCAGGATCCGGGCCGGGCCGGTCCACTCGCCACGGCGATCCGCGCCGCGGTCGGGGCGGCTCCGCTCACCCTGGCCGGTCCTCTGGTAGCCGGGGCGAGCACGGAGAGCCTGGCCTCTACCGTGGAAGACCACTCAGTCCTGCTGGTACTCGACGGCTATGAAGCCGCAGACCTGGACGCGACCGGGGTGGCTCACCTACTGCAGAGCTGCCGATCGCTGCGAATTGTGATTACGGCCAGAGCGCCGATAAGTATTCGCGGCATGCGGACCGTACCCCTGGCCCCACTAGCCGTGCCGGCGGCACGGGGCGACAGCGCGCTTGCCTTGCTCGGTTCGGTGCCCTCCGTCAGCTATCTCGTGCGCCTATTGCGCCACGAGCAACCGGGATTTGAACTGAACCCTGCCAATGCCGGCCCGGTGATCGAACTGTGCCGCCGGCTCGACGGGCTGCCGGCCGCGTTGGACAGCATCGCATCGTGGCTCAGCGTCTACACCCTGGACTTGTTGCTGGAGTGTGTGCGCCTCGACCCGTTCAGTGTGCTCACCCCGCTCTCCGATACCGGGCAGTGTGACCTGAGCAGTGACTTGACCAACGCCATCGACGGGCTCGACCCGGCCGATGCGGTGTGGCTCGACCGGCTCGCCAGAGTCGAGACCAGCTGGTCATTGGGTGATGCCGCCCGGCTGACCGGGCAGTCCGCACCCGCCTGCGCCCAGTTGATCAGCCGGCTGTTGGAGCGTGGCCTCGCCCGTGCGTGCGACGAGAGGCACCAGAGCGGCTTCAGAGTGCTGGATCTGGTCAGGGCACGACGGGCCGCACCAGCATCGGCCGACCTCGTGCAGGCGGTGTGAGCAGCCGCCAGCGTTAGCGATTCTGCCGCTCTGCCGCCCCGTGAACTGCCTCACCAGCGCACATCATCGGGCTTAATTTCACAACAGCCCCCCGTCAGCTCCAGCACAGTGAAGGTTGGAACCTATGAACCACGCGCCAGGCGCGGCAGTGGCCGACATCATCGAGGAATGGCCACCGGAGCTCGCGCGCCATCTCGCCTCGCCGATCACGCAGGCCGCCATGCGCGTGCAGCAACAGGTACTGAATGCCGCTCGGGCCTTCCTGTCCGCCGAGGGGTTCATCGAGCTGCTGCCACCGGTGATCGGACCGGTGACCGACCCCGGAATCCGCGGGTCCAAGCAAATGGACGTGGACTACTACGGTCACCACTACAAGCTGATGACTAGTGGCATCCTGTACAAGCAGGCGTCCCTGCTGGCGTTCGACCGGCTCTTCTACCTCGCCCCCAACGTTCGGGCCGAGCCACCGGAAACCTGCTCGACCCGTCGGCACCTGGCCGAGTTCCACCAGATCGACGTAGAGATTGCCGGCGCCAACCGGGCAGAGGCGCAACGCGTCGCGGAACAGTTGCTGGAGCACATCGTGCGGCACGTGCTCATTACTGCCGCCGACGACCTGGCCGCCCTGGGCCGCGATCCGCTGGCATTCGCCGGGCTGCTCGAGCAGCCCTTCGACGTGCTCACCCACCGGGCCGCGGTAGCGGCACTGCATCGGCTCGGCCACCAGCAGAGCCCGGACGCCGAGATCGACTGGATCGGTGAGGAACTGTTGTCCGAGCAGGCCGACCGGCCGTTCTTCGTGACCGACTACCCGAAGGGCTCGCGCGGCTTCTACGACCGCGAGAGCACCAGCGAGCCAGGCGTGCTGCGCAACTTCGACCTGATCGCCCCGGGCGGTTTCGGTGAGCTGGCCTCAGGTGGTGAACGCGAATCCGACTACTCCAGGGTGGTCACCAGGATGCGGGAAACCGGAGAGAATCCGGCGAAGTACCGCTGGTACCTGGAGATGGTGCGCCAGGGGCTGCCCGCCAGCGCGGGCTTCGGCATGGGTCTGGAAAGGCTGAACCGTTACCTGACCGGCCTTCATTCTGTCTGGCAGGTCAACGCCTACCCCAAGATTCCGGGACGGGTCGCGCCGTGAGCGAGCTGCAGGCTTTCGGGTTTCCTTCCGAGGAGATCGCACACCGGGCCCGGGTCGGAATCGCCGACGCGTTCCCGCCGGTGTCGGCCTATGGGCAGGCGGTGTTCGGTCAGAGCGGACAGCCGGCAGAGGGCGCCGCGGACCTGCTCGACCGGGCCCGGCTCGTCCCGCCGGTGTTCCTGCCGCAACGACTGGAAAAGCTCATCGAGCTGGGCCGGGAACCGCTGCCCTCGGATGTGGACCTGGTCACCGTGATCGGCGGTTTCAGGTCCACCATGCCGATGTACCTGTCCGCGTTCGGCTCTACCCGGCTGGGCAGCAGCGAGCTGGGGATCGCCGCCAGCCGACAGGCGGGCGCCGCCGGAATTCCCATGGTGATCGGGGAGAACGTGGTTCCGGTCAACGGCTACCGACGCGACGACGCCGGTGTCGTGAGCACTCTGCTCGCCCGGCTGCACGCATATTCTGACGAAGTGGCCGACGCAACAGGGGGGGTGGTGGTGCAGCAGAGCACCGAGGACGCCGACGCCGAGGTGTGGAACCTGGTCTACAGCGATCCTGCCGTCGAACCGCTGCTTGCCAGCGGTCGGCTCGGGTTCGAGCTGAAGGTGGGCCAAGGCGCCAAACCGGGGCTGGGCGGCTTGACGGTGCTCGACCGGGCAGCCGCCAGCCGGGTCGGCAACCAGTACGAACTTGCCGACATCTTCGCCGAAGCCGGAGTACTGCGCTCGGGCAGCCCCGGCACGTTCACCGAGGAGATCCTGCGGCAGCAGATTCGGTTGATGCGCAACAACTTTCCACGTGTCCGGGTCTGGGTGAAGTTGTATCCGGGCCGGGACGTGGCCGAGGCGGCCCAAGTCGCGTGGGCCGCGGGTGCGGACGCGGTGACCGTGGACGGTGCCGAAGCCGGCAGCGGCTGGGCACCGAAGGCGTTCCTGGAGCACGTCGGCCTGCCCCTCGGCGAATGCCTGGCGCGGATCGGCAGCCCTTCGGGCTGCCTGCTCGCCTCCGGTCGGATGTGGGAGGGAGCCCGGACGGTGAAGGCGCTGGCCCTGGGCGCCACCGCGGTGGGGCTCGGCCGGGCCGCGCTGCTCGCCGTGGACGCCGATCCGCACGACGGCCTGCGCCGGTTGCTGGACTGCCTGGCATTCGAGGCGCGTCACCTGATCAGCGCGCTGGGTAAGTACACCGGTGCGGCGGTCAATGCCGACGATGTGTGGTGGCCGGACCGCCCATCAGTAGTCGCCGGCGAGTTGCCACTCACCATCGAGGTGTGTTAAACCATGCCTGAAGTGGTGGATCACAGCTTGCCCGTCGCGCCGCGGCAGGCGCCGACCCTGTGGCGTGACAAACGAACGCTGGGCTGGGCGTTAGGCCTCGGGTTTTCCGAGTTCGGCGACGAGATCTGGTTCGTTGCGCTTGCCTACACCGCGGCCCAGCTCGGCAGCCCTGGCCTGGCTGGCCTGGTGCTGGCCGCGGCGACGGTGCCCAGGGCAGTGCTGATGCTGCTCGGCGGAGCGCTGACCGACCGGTTCGACGCCCGCCGGTTGATGATCGGCGCGGATATCGGGCGGGTTCTGGTGCTCGTCGGAGCCCTCGCGATGCTGGCCGCCGGCGGTGTCTCGGTCGGACTGCTGCTCATTGTCGGGTTCCTGTTCGGTGTCGCCGATGCGTTGTACGGGCCGGCGGCCAGTGCCTTTCCCCGCCAGCTTGTGGTGAAGTCTGAACTCGGCCGGCTGTCGGGCCTTCGACAGCTGTTGGTCAGGTTCGCCGCGATCTTCGGCGCGCCGGTCGGTGGTGTGCTGGTGGCCGCATACGGCATCAGCGGTGCGATGGTCGCCGATGCGTTATCTTTCCTGGTCATTCTTGTTGTCTGTGTGCTGGTCCGGCCCCGATGGCCGAGGGCCAGGGCGACCGGGCACTCGGTGCTCAGTGACATGAGGGATGGCTTGCGCTACCTCAGGACGACACCGCGGGTGCGCGATCTGGTGGTGACGCTGTCCGGCCTGAACGTGTTCGTTTCGCCGGTGGTGGCCGTCGGTCTGGCGTTGCGGGTGTCCGAGCGTGGTTGGGGACCGGCGGCCCTCGGCCTGCTCAGCGGCGCCATCGGCGTCGGCGCCGCGGTCGGCACGCTCACCGGGATGCGCTGGCGCCCGGCGTACCCGGTGCGTACCGCGCTGGGGCTGCTGATCGTGCAGGCGGCCGGGCTGGCCCTGCTCGGCCTGCTGCCCTTCGGGTTGACGTTGGGCACGGTGTTCGCGATCGGCGTCACCGCCGGCCTGGCCTCGCCGATGCTGGTCGGCCCGTTCCAGGCCACCGTCGACGAGGAGTACCTGGGCCGCACGTCGGCCGTGCTGGGCATCTCCGACAACGGCCTGATGCCGATCGCCATGATCGGTTTCGGCGCGCTGGTGCAGGTCGCGGGGCTGGCTGCCTCGACGGTCGCCTTCGGCTGCGCGTTCGCGCTGTTACTGGGCCTGAGCCTGTCCCGGCCCCACATGCGGGCCATGCGAGCCGACGGATCGGGGACGGACGATGTATGACGTGATCGTCGTCGGCGCTCGGTGCGCGGGTGCGAGCACCCGGTCGGCTGCCTGGGGTCTGCTCGATCCGGTAGCGACGGATCAGTGGATGGCCGACCGGTACTTCTTCCTGCTGGCGGGGGCCTGCACCTTCGACGACTTCTTCACCGACACGTTCTTCTCGACCGCGATTCCCATCTAGCTCGCTCCGGAGGCGCTCCCGGACCGACCTGCCGGTCGGGGTCTCCGTCGTGCCAACACGCCAACCAGAAAGGCCTGGCCATGGAACCTGCCTGTCGGGCGAACCCGCACGCCCTGCGTCCTCAGCGCGAGATCGTCCTGTCGAGCACGGCGTCCGATTCCCACACCTGGAACCTGGTGTACCTGCAGCTGGTACTCGAGGAACTCGGTCACCACGTGGTGAACCTCGGCGCCTGTGTGCCCAATGAGCTGCTGGTGGCCGAATGCGAGGCGTGCCAGCCGGATCTGGTGGTGCTGAGCACCGTGAACGGCCATGGCTACCAGGACGGGCTGCGCGCCATCAGCGCCCTGCGCGCTTCTCCGAGACTGGCAGGCCTGCCGGTCATCATCGGTGGCAAGCTCGGCACCGCCGGTGTCGACGCCGAGCGCAGCGCGCGCTTGCTCGAAGCCGGGTTCGACGGAGTCTTCGTCGACGAACCCGCGGGCCTGCGGGCCTTCCGCGCCTTCGTCGCCGCGCTGCCCGTCGGCGTGCTGTCATGACCGGCGGGGTGTCCTTCGGCGAGTTCGTCAGCCGGGCCCAGCATGCCGGCCAGCTGGTGGTCCAGCCCCGGATGGGCATGAGCTCACCGGGCGAGATGCGTGCCGGCCTGCAGGCCACCATGCGGGCGCGCGCCGTCACGGTAGGCACCATCACGCTGGACAGCTTCACCCGGGTCGGTGACCATCACTCCGCGCGCTGCGCCCTGCGCGACGGCCACCCCCTGAACGGCTATCCCATCGTCGCGCACGACCTCGCCACCACCGCGGCAGTACTGGACGGGCTGCTGGAGAACGGCTTTCCGGTTCAGGTGCGGCACGGTTCGGCCGATCCCAGCGACATCTTCACCGCCTTGATGGCAACCGGGTTGAACGCCACCGAAGGCGGCCCGGTCTCCTACTGCCTGCCCTACAGCCGCCGTCCGCTCGTCGATACCGTGAGGATCTGGGCCCGGTGCTGTGAGCGGCTGGCCGACTCGTCCGGCCCGCAGGCCATCCCGCACGTAGAGACGTTCGGCGGCTGCATGATGGGTCAGCTGTGCCCGCCCAGCCTGCTGATCGCACTGAGCGTGCTGGAGGGCTTGTTCTTCCGGCTGCACGGGTTGCGCAGCGTCTCCCTCAGCTATGCCCAGCAGACCAATACCGAGCAGGACGTCGAGGCCATCAGCGCGCTGCGCGACATCGCCGGTGAGGTACTGCCCGACATCGACTGGCATGTCGTGGTGTATGCCTACATGGGGGTCTACCCGCGCTCGGCACCCGGTGCGCTGGCCCTGCTGGCCGAAGCGGCCCAGCTCGCGGTGCGCGCCGGCGCGGCCCGGTTGATCGTGAAGACCGTTGCCGAGGCACACCGGATCCCGACCATCGCCGAGAACGTTTCCGCGCTCGAGTCGGCCGCCGCTGCCGCCACCCGATCGCAGCGCGGTCAGCCCGTGTCCGATACCGGTATCCGCGACGAGGCCAGAAGCATCATCGACGCGGTGCTCGATCTCGATCCCGACCTCGACCGGGCGCTGGTGGTCGCATTCCAGCGCGGATATCTCGACGTGCCGTACTGCCTGCATCCCGACAATGCCGGCCGGACCCGCAGTCATATCGACGACGACGGCTGGCTGCGCTGGTCACGGGTCGGCGCGCTGCCGATCGCGCGACCGGCCCTGCGGGACGACGGCCTGACCTCCAGCGGCCTGCTCACCGCACTGTCCTATGTGTCGCGCCGCTTCGACATGCTCGAAAGTGCCGCCCGGCTGCCGCTCGCATCGCCGGTTCAGTGCTGAAAGCGTCGATAGCTTCCTATTCACGGATCGACATCATTCCCACGCGTTCCCAGGAGGGACCCAGATGAACACCAACCCGTTCGAGGACGAGGACGGCCGCTACCTGGTGCTGGTCAACGAGGAGAACCAGCACTCGCTGTGGCCGGCCACCATCGACGTGCCCGACGGCTGGACCGTGGTCCACGGCGAAGACAGCCGGCAGAACTGCCTCGACTACATCGACAGCCACTGGACCGATCTGCGGCCGGCGAGCCTGATAGCCGCCATCAACGGGTCCTGAGAGAACGCGCCTACCCAGAGCCTCGTGACCACCCCGAGTACCAGCCCATCCGAGGGGAATGCCTTGTCCGACCAGCTGAACGCCACCTACCGCCCGGTACCACGCACCACCGTGGTGGAGCTGGTGGCAGCGCAGGCACGCCGGACGCCGCAGGGTGAGGCCTTGGTCAGCGACAGCGGCAGCCTGAGCTACGGCGAGCTCAACGCCAGGACCAATCAGCTGGCGCGTGCCCTGGTGGCTCGGTCGGTCGGTCCGGAGGACATCGTGGCGGTGGCGCTGCCACGCTCACCGGAGCTGATCGTCAGCCTGCTCGCGATTCTGAAGGCCGGGGCGGCCTACCTGCCCATCGATCTCAACTACCCCGAAGAACGCATTGCATCACAGCTGGTCAATGCATGCCCGGTGCTCACGCTGGATGCCGCCGAGCTGGCCCGGATCGAGCTGAGTGGGCATTCCGAGGCGGACCTCACCGATGCCGAGCGGGTCCGCCCGCTGCTACCTGACCAGCCGGCCTATGTCATCTACACTTCCGGCACGACCGGCCAACCCAAGGGCGTGGTGGTGAGCCACCAGGCAATTGTCAACCGGTTGGTGGCTGTCCAGGACGAGTACCGGCTGCGCCCCGGCGATCGGGTGCTGCAGAAGACGCCGTCCACGTTCGATCCCTCGGTAGTCGAGTTCTTCTGGACGCTGACTCAGGGCGCGACGCTGGTGTTGGCCAAGCCGGACGGCCACCGGGACCCTGGCTACCTGGCCAGGGTGGCGCACGCCCAGCGAATCAGCGTGATCCATTTCGTAGCGTCGATGCTGCCTTTGTTTCTCGATGAATATCTCGCCGTCGACCCAGGCCGAGGTTCGTTGCGGCTGGTGCTGTCCGAGGGCGAGGGCCTGCCGATCGGAGTGGCCAACCGGTTCCGGACGAGCCTGGACGCGGAGTTGTACAACCATTACGGACCGACCGAGGCAGCTGTCGGTGTGACTGGTTGGCGCTGCGTACCGCTGGACGGCTCCGGCCTCGCGCCGATCGGCAAGCCCAGCTGCAACAATCGGGTGTACCTGCTGGACGCCCAGCTGCAGCCCGTGGCGGACGGCCAGATCGGTGAGCTGTACCTGGCCGGTCCGCAACTCGCGCGGGGTTATCTCAAGCGCTATGCCCGCACCGCGGAGCGATTCGTGGCATGCCCCTTCGGACCGCCGGGCGAGCGGATGTACCGCACCGGCGACCTGGGCCGGCTTCGAGAGGACGGCGATATCGACTTCGCCGGCCGGGTCGACGACCAGGTCAAGATCCGCGGCTACCGGATCGAGCTCCCCGAGATCGCCGGAGCGTTGGCCACCCATTCCGAGGTCGTTCAGGCAGCCGTAGTGGTGCGTACCACCCCTGCCGGCGACCTGGCGCTGGCCGGCTACGTGGTTCCGGTGGCCGGCCATGAGCCGGCTCCGGAGGAGCTGCTCGAGCATTGCGCGCAGTCGTTGCCCGAATACATGGTGCCCGCCACGGTCACGTTGCTGGACGCATTGCCCCTGACCGCCCACGGCAAGCTCGATCGTGCGGCGCTCCCGGCGCCGCTGCAACCCCGCACCGGCCGCGCTCCGGCAACCGCGGAAGAGGAGCTGCTGTGCAGAGTGTTCGCCGAGGTGCTCGGGCTGCCCGAAGTGGGAGCCGACGACGACTTCTTCGAACTGGGCGGTCACTCCCTGGCCACGGTAAGCGTGATCAGCCGGCTGCGATCCAAGGCTGGCGTGGAGTTGGATTTCGCGGCCCTCTTCCAGACCCCGACCCCGGCATCGCTCGCACCTCACCTGACGCGCGGTCCCGTTCGGGCGACGCCGGTGCGCATCGCGCGCCCAGCCCACCCCGTGCTGTCCCACGGGCAGCAGCGGTTGTGGTTCACCCAGCAATGGGAGGATTCCGGCACGGCATATCACGTACCTCTCGCCGTTCGGCTGCGCGGGCCGCTGGGCCGGGCCGCGTTGGCGGACGCCCTGACCGATGTGCAACGCCGCCACGAACCGCTGCGCACGGTCATCGACGAGCAGGACGCGACGCCACGTCAGCGGATACTCGATCCGCTGATCGAGCTGCCGGTGACCGCCTGCGTCGAAGCTGAGCTGGACGCGCTGGTCCAGGCTGCCATCAGCATGCCGTTCGACCTGTCGACCGAACGACCGCTGCGCGCCTACCTGTTCGAAATCGGGGCCGACCATCACGTGCTGCTGCTGGTCGTGCACCACATTGCCACCGATGGCTGGTCCGAGACGCCGCTGCTGCGCGATCTCGGGACGGCCTATCGCAGCCGGTGCGCCGGCTCGGCGCCGGACTGGCCGCCGCTGCCGGTCGACTACGTGGACTACGCATACTGGCACCGGCAACTGCTCGGGGAGGCCAGCCGGCCGGACAGCCTGCTCGGTCGCCAACTGGCGTATTGGAGCGAGGCGCTCGCCGGCCTGCCCGCCGAGATCGAGCTGCCCGCCGACCGGCCCCGTCCCACGGCGCCGAGCCACCGCGGCGGCACGGTGCCGGTCGTCCTCGACGCCGAGGTGAGCCGCCAGCTTCGGGAGCTTGCCCGCACCTGTGGTGCGACCTTGCTCATGGCGCTGCACGCGGGATTGGCCGCATTGCTGTCCCGGCTCGGAGCAGGCACCGACGTTCCGCTCGGCGGGGTGGTTGCCGGCCGGCCCGATGACACCCTGACCGATCTTGTCGGCCTGTTTGCCAACACCCTGGTGCTGCGTACCGACCTCACCGGTGAACCCACCTTCCGGCAGTTGCTGCAGCGGGTGCGGGAGAGCGACCTCGCCGCCTACGCCAACCAGGACACTCCCTTCGACCAGCTCGTCGAACGGCTGAACCCGCCGCGATCCCAGGCCCGACACCCGCTCTTCCAGACCATGCTGGTGCTGCAGACTTCCGCCGACGCCGGGCTGGACCTGACGCCGCTCGCCAGCACCGTGCTGCCGGTGGAAACCGGTTGGGCCAAGTTCGACCTGGCCGTGGAACTCAGCGAGTTCCCCGACGGCATACGGGGCTGCCTGCGTTACGCGGCCGACCGCTTCGACCGGTCCGCCGCGCAGGCGCTGGCCGACCGGTTCGTGCGCTTCCTCGGTGCACTGGTGGAGTCCCCGGATCACCCGACCGGTGACGTCGACATCCTGCTGCCCGGGGAGCTCTCGCCCCCAGCTGTCGAGCTTTGCCCGGTGCGCGACACCGTGCACGGCCTGTTCGAGCGCCAGTCGCTGGCCACCCCTCAAGCGACGGCACTGCTGTTCGGCGAGCAAGCCATCAGCTATGGCGAGCTGAACCGGCGCGCCAACCAGCTCGCCCACCACCTGATCGCCTCTGGCGTCCAGCGCGGAACCGTGGTGGCCGTGCACCTGGAGCGCGGGGTGTCGCTGGTGGTGGGCCTGCTGGCGGTGCTGAAGGCCGGTGCGGCCTACACCGTACTGGACGTGGCGTTCCCGGCCAGCCGGCTGGCCGCCGTGCTTGGCCAACTCGGCACCGAGGTGATGCTGTCAGACGGCCGGCATCCTGCTCAACTGCGCGACGTCGTCGCCCGGATCATCGACGTCGAGGAGGCGGCGGCCGCCGCCGGGCAATTTCCCGTCGGCTCGCCCGAGCTGGAAGTGGGAGCCGACGACCTTGCCTGTGTGATCTTCACGTCCGGCTCGACCGGCGTGCCCAAGGCGGTGCTCGCACCGCACCGCGCCCTGGTCGGCTCGCTGGCCGGCCAGCACTACTGCGGGTTCGGCCCCGGCGAGGTCTACCTGCAGTGCGCCCCAGTGTCCTGGGACGCTTTCGCGCGCCAGCTGTTCGGTCCGCTGCTGTCCGGCGGCTGTTGCGTGCTGCAGCCGGGCCAACGGCCGGATCCGGCCCGGATCGTCGAGTTGGTGGCCCGGCACTCGGTCACGGTCCTGGACACCGCGGCCAGCCTCTTCAACCACCTGTGGGACGACTATCCGGCAATCTTCACCGGCCTGCGATGGGCACTGACCGGCGGCGAGCCCGCCTCCGTCGCACATGTCTCGGCGGTCCGGGCAGCGCATCCGATCCGAGTCGTCAACGGCTACGGGCCGGTGGAGAGCATGGGGTTCAGCACCGCGTTCGAGATCGGGGACGAGCTCTTTCCCATCGGCGTTCCGATCGGCCGGCCGGTGCATTCCAAGCGTGCCTACGTGCTGGATTCGCGGCTGCGTCCGGTGCCGCCGGGCGCGCCGGGTGAGCTGTATCTGGCCGGGGCCGGGTTGGCCTACGGATACGCCGGCCAGCCCGGCTTGACCGCGGAGCGGTTCGTGGCCAGCCCGTTCTGCGACCGGATGTACCGCACCGGTGACCTGGTGCGCCAGCTCCGCGACGGCACCCTGGAGTACCTGGGACGCCGAGACGACCAGGTCAAGATCCGCGGCTTCCGGATCGAACCGGAAGAGGTTCGGACCGCGCTGCTGCGCCATCCGCTGGTGCGCCAGTGCGCGGTAGTGGTGCGGGAGGACGTGCCCGGTGATCCGCGCCTGGTCGGTTACCTGGTGGCTGATACCGACCTCTCCGTCGCGGAGGTGCGTGGGTTCGCCGCCGGCCTCCTGCCCGAGCACCTGGTGCCATCAGCCTGGGTATTGCTGGACGAACTGCCGCGCACCGTGAACGGCAAGCTCGACCGCGGCCGCCTGCCGGCGCCTGCCCATGCCTGCTCGCCGACAGCCCGGGCACCGCGCACCGCCGGCGAGCAGGCGCTGAGTGCCCTGTTCGCCGAACTCCTGGGACTCGATTCGGTGTCCATCGACGACGACTTCTTCCTGCTGGGTGGGCATTCGCTGCTGGCTATGCGGCTGGTCAGCCGGATCAGGGCAGAGCTGCAGACCGACCTTTCCATCATGACGGTATTCGAAGCTCCCACCGTCGCGGCGCTCGCCGAGCGGTTGACGAGCGCCAGAAAGGCTCGGCCGTCGCTGCGTCCGCGGTCCGTGCTGAAGGAGACTTTGTGACCCTCCTGTCCTTTGCCCAGCAGCGGTTGTGGTTCCTGGATCGGGTGGAGGGGCCGAACTCCACCTACAACACCGCCCACTACCTTCGCCTGGGCGGCGCGCTGGACGTGGCTTCGCTGCGGGCGGCGTTGTCGGACGTGGTCGATCGGCACGAGGCGTTGCGGACGGTCTTTCCAGAGGTCGACGGCCAGCCGTACCAGCGGGTTCTCGACGCCGGCCTGCCGCTGGAGGTGCGCACCCTCGACGATCCCAGCGAGGAGACGCTGGGGGCGGCCCTGCTGGAGGCCAGCGGTTACCAGTTCGACCTGGCGACGGAACCGTCCCTGCGGCCGGTCCTGTTCGCAGTGGGGCCTGAGGACCACGTGTTGTTGTTGGTGATGCATCACATCGCCAGCGACGGGTGGTCGTGGGACCCGCTGCTGCGGGATCTGGGAGTGGCCTATTCCGCGCGGTGTGCGGGAAAGCTGCCGGGGTGGCAGCCGCTGCCGGTGCAGTACGCCGACTACGCCGTGTGGCAGCGGGACGTGCTCGGCAGCGCGGAGGACCCGGACAGCCTGCTGAACGAGCAGTTGGCGTTCTGGCGTGCCACGTTGGCGGATGTGCCGGAGGAGATCAGCCTGCCCACCGATCGGCCCCGGCCGGCGACGCCGAGTGGTCGGGGTGCCGGGGTCGCGATCAATGTGGATGCGGCGACGCATGAGCGGTTGACGGGTGTTGCCCATGGCTGCGGGGCAACGTTGTTCATGGTGCTGCAGGCCGCGGTCGCGTGCCTGTTGGCACGGTTGGGCGCGGGGGCGGATGTTCCGTTGGGGACCGCGGTGGCGGGCCGGACGGATGCGGCATTGGACGAGTTGGTCGGCTTCTTCGTCAACACGCTGGTGTTGCGGGCCGATCTGAGCGGCGATCCGAGTTTCGCCGAGCTGGTCGGGCGGGTCCGTGAGGCTGACCTGGCCGCCTTCACCCACCAGGACGTTCCGTTCGAGCGGGTGGTGGAAGAGCTCAACCCCGACCGGGTGGCAGGGCGCCACCCCCTCTTCCAGACCATGTTCGTCCTGCAGAACAACAGCAACGAGCAGCCCGAGCTGGGGGAGCTCAGCGTAGGAACCGGAACGGTCGATATGTACCCGGCAAAGTTCGACCTCATCTTCGACCTCACCCCGACCGTGGATACCGATGGTCGCCCCGCTGGTATCACCGGCTCGCTGACCTATGCCACCGACCTGTGGGACGAAGTGTCCGTCGAGCGGATGGTGGAGCGGTTCGTGGGCCTGGTCGGGGAGTTGGCTCGGACGCCGCAAGCTCGGGTGTGGGGTGTCGAGGTGCTGTCGGCGCAGGAGCGGGGCTCGCTGGCGAAGTGGAACTCGACGGCGGTGGGGTACCCGGCTGAGCTCCCGGTTCATGGGGTGTTCGAAGCTCGGGTGGACGCTGCGCCGGATGCGGTGGCGGTGGAGTTCGGCGACCAGCGGGTCAGTTACGCGGAGCTGGATGGCTGGGCCAATCGGGTCGCGCGTCGGTTGTCGGCCCTCGGGCTGGGCCGGGGTGCGCTGGTAGGGGTGTGCGTTGAGCGCGGCCCGGCCATGGTGGCCGCGTTGCTGGGCGTGCTCAAGGCCGGCGCCGGCTACGTGCCGCTGGATCCGAGCCATCCCGATGAGCGGATCGCGGCGATCGTGGAGCAGGCCGGGCTGGCGGTGGTGCTGAGTCAGGGCGGTGTCGCGGAGCGGTTGCCCGAGCGGGTGCGGTCGGTGCTGATGGAATCGGTGCCCGCGGCGGACGGCGCTGACAGCAGCCGGCCGCGGGTGCCGGTCGGTGCTGAGGACGTCGCGTGCGTGCTGTTCACCTCCGGCTCCACCGGCCAGCCCAAGGGAGTGATGTCTCCGCACCGGGCCACGGTGCGCACCTTCACCGGGCAGGACTACGCCGATTTCGACCAGACCTGGTTGCAGAGCGCCCCGGTGTCCTGGGACGGGTTGTCGCTGGAGTTGTGGTCGGGACTGCTCAACGGTGGTCGCTGTGTGCTGGCGCCCGGGCAGCGACCCGATCCGGCCGGCATCGCCGAGTTGGTCAGCGCCCATCAGGTCAGCTCGTTGTGGTTGTCAGCGGGTCTGCTGGCCACCATCGCCGACACCCATCCCGAGGTCTTCGGCCAGCTGCACCAGGTCCTCACCGGCGGCGAGGCCCCGTCCGTGGCACACCTGAACCAGCTCCGCAGCCGTTTTCCGCGGCTGCGGCTGGTGCACGGCTACGGACCGGTGGAGAGCATGGTGTTCTCCAACGCCTACCAGCTCGACCACACCAGCGATGGCCGGATCCCGGTCGGCGGACCGATCAACAACACCCAGGTCCACATCCTGGATCCACGCCTGAACCAGCTACCACCCGGCGCTGTCGGCGAGCTCTACATCAGCGGCGACGGGCTGGCTCACGGCTACCTCAACCAGCCGAGCTTGAGCGCGCAACGGTTCATCGCCGACCCCTACGGCCCGGCCGGCTCACGGTTGTACCGCACCGGCGACCTTGCCCGTTGGACCGCTGAAGGCAGCGTGGAGATTCTCGGCCGCGCCGACAACCAGATCAAGATCCGCGGCTTCCGCATCGAACCCCGCGAGATCGAAGCGGCCCTCACCAGCCACCCTGACATCGCCCAAGCCGCCGTCGTCGCGCACGCCGACCCGGCCACCGGCAGCCGGCTCATCGCCTACATCGTGCCGAGCCCGGGCGCCGGCGTCACTCCGGCCGACGCCATCCAGCATGCCCAGCACCACCTGCCCGACTACATGCTCCCGGCAGCGACCGTCGTCCTCGACGCACTGCCCCTTACCCCCAACGGCAAGCTCGATTACCATGCGCTGCCCAAGCCGGAGATGCACGGGCTGTCGCAGGGTCGCGAGCCGCGGACGCCGCGTCAGCAGGTGCTGTGCGCGATCTACACCGACCTAGTGGGCGTCGCTGAGGTCAGCATCGACGACGACTTCTTCGCCCTCGGCGGCCACTCCTTGCTCGCCGCCCGGCTTGCCAGCCGGATTCGCACTGTCTTCGGTGTCGAACTCGGGTTGCAGGCGGTCTTCACCGCCCGGACGGTCGCGGCCTTGGACGCACTGCTGGATGGTTTGAGCGCGGCCCGGCCGCCGGTGCGGCCGATGTCGCGGCCGGACGTGGTGCCGTTGTCGCATGCGCAGCAGCGGTTGTGGTTGCAGGAGCGTTTGCAGGGGCCCAGCCCCGCCTACAACGTTCCGGTCGCGCTGCGGCTGGAAGGGGAGTTGGATCGGGTGGCGTTGGCTGCCGCAATCCAGGACGTGGTCGCCCGGCATGAGCCGCTGCGCACGGTGTTTCCAGAGCTGGACGGCCAGCCTTACCAGCACATCCTGCCCGCCGACGAGGCCTCGGTGCCGCTGACGCTCGCCTCCTGCACCAATGAGGAGTTGCCCGGCCGGCTGAACTCGGCCGCCCAGCAGTCGTTCGAGCTGGGCGGTGACCTGCCGCTGCGGGCGCGGCTGTTCACCCTGGCACCCGATCAGCACGTGCTGCTGCTGGTCATGCACCACATCGCCAGCGACGGCTGGTCGATGACCCCGCTGCTGCGCGATCTCACCGAGGCCTACACCGCACGGCGGCAGGGTAAGGCACCGGACTGGGCTGCATTGCCGGTCCAGTACGCCGACTACGCCTTGTGGCAACACGACCTGCTGGCCGCCACCGAGGATCCCGACAGCATCCTCACCAGCCAACTGGACTACTGGCGCACCGCATTGGCAGAGCTGCCGGCCCAGGCAACCCTGCCCGCCGACCACCCGCGTCCCGCCGAACCGAGCTATCACGGCGGCCTGGCGCAGGCTCACCTCGACCAGGCTCTGACAGCGCAGCTGATCACGGTGGCCCGGAACAACCAGGCAACGCTGGCAATGGTGCTGCAGGCCGGCTGGGCGGCGTTGCTGTCCCGGCTCGGCGCCGGCAGCGACATTCCGATCGGCATTCCGGTCGCCGGCCGCACCGACGAAGCACTCGATGACCTCGTCGGCTTCTTCGTCAACACCCTGGTGTTGCGCACCGACCTGTCCGGCAATCCGACCTTCACCGATCTGCTCCACCAGGTCCGAGACACCAGCCTGGCCGCCTACGACCACCAGGACCTGCCCTTCGATCGGCTCGTCGAAGAACTCAACCCCACCCGCAGCCTGACTCACCACCCCCTGTTCCAAACCATGTTCGTGCTGCAGAACAACACCGAGGCACACCTCGACATACCAGGCCTGGCCGCCGAGGAACTCCCGGTCCTGCGCGAGACCGCCAAGTTCGACCTCACCCTCACCGTGCTTGAGGGGCCCGACGGCTTGGACTGCCTGCTGGAGTTCGCCACCGACCTCTACGACGTGGTGACAGCCACCACCGCCCTGGAGCGGTTCGTCCGGCTGCTGAGCGGAATCGCGGCCGACCCGGATGGCCCGGTGAGCACGATCGATTTGCTGAGCGTGGGGGAGCGGGACTGGCTTCTCGACACCAGCACCGGCCCCCTAACCATTTCGACGGAGGTCGTGCACGAGGTATTCGAAGCCCAGGTGAGCCGCCATCCAGACGTGCCGGCTCTCGTGTTCGGCGACGAGGTCGTCACCTATGCCGAGCTGAATGCCGGCGCTAACCGGTGGGCTCGGCATCTGGCTGCGCGTGGAGTGCGGCGAGGGGATCTGGTTGCTGTGTGCCTGCCCCGGAGCGTGGAGTTGGTGACGCTGCTGCTGGCGGTGTTGAAGTCCGGCGGCGGGTATCTGGTCCTGGACCCGCAGCATCCGGCACAGCGGCTGACCGAACTGGTCGAGCACGCCCAGCCCGTGCTGAGCATCGTGGAATCCGGATCCTCCCACCGTTGTGCCGGACCGGTGCTCGAACTGGCCGAGGAAGCGGCCACGGTCGCCACCCTGCCGATCAGTGACCTCGGCATCCAGGTGTCGCCGTTGGACACGTTGTGTGTGATGTTCACCTCCGGCTCGACCGGCACCCCGAAGGGAGTGCTGACCCCGCACGGCGCGCTGAGCGCTACCCTGGTCGGTCAACGCTTCGCCGAGGCCGGCCCGGGCCAGGTCTGGTTGCAGTGCTCGCCGGTGTCCTGGGACGCCTTCGCCCTGGAACTGTTCGGTGCGTTGACCTCCGGCGGCACCTGCGTCCTGCAACCAGGCCAAACACCGGAACCCGCCCGCATCATCGAGCTGATAGCTCGCCATGGGGTAAGCGTGCTGCACCTATCGGCCAGCCTGCTCAACCACC